>NVRW01000024.1:8581-41695 GCA_002400975.1 Flavobacteriales bacterium
TTCTCTAAGAAAATGCGTTGATGCCAGTTATATCCATACCTGTGATAAGCAGGTGAATGTCGTGCGTGCCTTCATAAGTTAACACTGATTCCAGGTTCATAATATGTCGCATAATTGAGTATTCTCCCGTAATGCCCATAGCTCCATGCACTTGCCGGGCTTCGCGTGCAAYATCACAAGCCATCATAACATTGTTTCTTTTGGCCATAGAGATCTGGGCGGGTGTGGCTTTGCCATCGTTTCGCAGCGTTCCGAGGCGCCATGCAAGTAGTTGTCCTTTTGTTATTTCCGTAATCATCTCGGCCAATTTCTTCTGCACCAATTGAAAAGAGGCAATGGGTTTTCCAAACTGCTSGCGCTCCAGTGAATATCTCAAAGATGAATCGTAACAATCCATAGCCGCACCGATAGCTCCCCAGGCTATTCCATATCGGGCTGAATTCAGGCAGCYCAAGGGCCCTTTAAGCCCCCGGATATCTGGAAATASGTTCTCTTTTGGAATCTTGACATCGTCAAAAACGAGTTCTCCGGTTGCCGATGCCCTCARCGACNATTTYCCATGCATTTCAGGCGCYGTGAATCCTTYCATACCCTTTTCAACAACCAAACCTCTTATTTCTCCCTCCTCATCCTTTGCCCAAACCACGGCAATGTCAGCTACATTGGCATTGGTAATCCACATTTTTGCTCCGTTGAGTAGCACATGGTCGCCTTTATCGACAATCTTACTTTCCATATTGCTTGGRTCCGACCCATGATTGGGTTCGGTTAAACCAAAGCAACCCAATAGATCTCCACCGGCAAGCCCTGGCAGCCACTTCATTTTTTGTTCTTCCGAAGCATATTCGTTTATRGGGTACATTACCAAAGAACCCTGAACAGAGGCAGCAGAGCGAATTCCCGAATCTCCACGTTCCAATTCTTGCATCATWAGCCCRTARGAAATATAATCAAGTCCACCTCCACCATACTTCTGCGGAATGGTGGGCCCGAAAACTCCCAGTTTACCCARCTTTTTCACCAAATGCTGTGGAAACGTGCCGTTTTGGGCATGTTCTTCAATGATCGGTGATACCTCTTTCTTTACCCAGGCTCTTACAGAATCCCGTATAAGCTTGTGTTCGTCGGTAAGTAGCTCGTCCAGGTTGTAGTAATCYGGTGCTTGGAACTGATCAGTASCCATAATACAATGCTATATTCCTCGTTGATATTGCGTCAAAATTAGGTAAAAGATAGATACCAAATGTAGATTGTGAATAACCGTTTGYAATCGAGAATTGACAAYAAATCAAATTCGTAGATTTGCCATTGCTTCGATCTTTARMTAGRATCGGTGCACAGTTCATAAAATCATAAATGCCTCCAAAATCAAYAAAMCGTATTGAATGGATCCCCCAAYTGGGGATTTCAATATTCATCCTTGCTCTTTGGMTGGTYYCTGCCTGTACATTTGATAAAGGAGAGGTAATTGCTCCYGATSYAGATCCATGTGATACCTCTGCAGTTTGCTGTGATTCAACTGTGATGAGTTATGCAGNTNNTAATGTGGATAGTATYATCATACTCAATTGCATGCCTGGATGCCACACCGGAKCATTTCCGGCYGCTGGTCCWAATTTAAATAGCTATGATCTGGTAAAAGWGGTGGCCCTTAGCGGGGATCTKATGTGTTCTATTAACTGGGGTGGCAACTGCACGCAAATGCCATTTGGGGCTGGAACGAAAATTGATTCTCTTGAAATAGYAACWATTCAGCAATGGATCRGCGAAGGCATGTGCCCWTAATATTTAGACGATGAAAAACATATTTATAACGCTWATTGTATRCGCCTCGTTTCTGGGTGCTGCCAGGGCTCAGGTGTTTATATCAGACAATACGGCAATTTCCTTCTTTTCYGAGACGCCATTGGAGAATATTCWGGCGGCCAACTCGAAGTCTTCATCCCTGCTCAATATCAAGGACAAACAGGTGGTTTTTCAGATACCGGTGAAGGCCTTTGAATTTGAAAAGGATTTGATGAGAGAGCATTTTAATGAGAATTAYCTGGAGACCGAAAAGTATCCCAAGGCCAGTTTTAACGGGAACATCAATGAGGATGTAGATTTATCAAAGGATGGAACTTATGAGGTTACGGTAACCGGYAAGTTACTGATTCATGGGGTGGAAAAGCAAAGGACGATKACAGGAACGATAATCAGGGAGGGAGATGATATTTCTCTTAAGGGGCAATTCCAGGTGACYCTTTCTGATCATTCTATCAGGATTCCAAAAGTGGTGATTGCCAATATTGCTGAGGTAATTGATGTGAAAGTTTCTGCACGGTATAAACCCTATATTAAAAAGAACAAGTAATGATATTGTTTAAGCGTATTACGGGGAATTATCTGGCCCTGGCTCTTGTWATGTGYCTTCCCAATGTCATCTKRGCACARGACGATCTGATGRRTATGCTCGAAAAGACAGATACGTCGGAAGTTAWAGAGGAAAAAACGTCTGCTACATTCAAGACCACAAGACTGATCAATGCGCAAACAGTTGAAACAATAAAAGCGARAACATTRATTTTYAATATTCTACACCGGTTTGGCAATATTTCYGGTGGTGGCCACTCYCTTTTTGGGTTCGATAATGCSAGCAATATTCGTTTCGCCTTCAAYTAYGCTKTAACGGACAARTGGTTGATTGGGATTGGGCGCAGTAAGGTCAACGAACACATTGATGGGAGTATGAAATACAAGATCCTCGGTCARACRACCAATAATAGGATTCCYCTTTCKATCGCCTGGTTTTCCAATATGGCTTTTACRCCYARGATATCYCCGCAAAAWCCTGATGGMTCTRATARATGGACYAAGRCCGCGCATAGGCTGTCCTATACGCATCAGCTCCTGATWGCAAGAAAAATRAGTTCTAGAATATCAGTTGAAATYTTGCCAACMKTGGTTCACCGCAACTATGTGRACAGCCTCACCAATRCTGCCAATGGAGCGMWGGAAACCAACGWCTTGTTCGCAYTKGGCATYGCSGGGAGGGTCAAGGTGACCAAACGTTTATCTCTGGTAGCCGATTATTTCTACACCTTYTCTGAATTCAGGGAATCAAACGATGAATTTCCATATAGCGMTCCCTTAGGTATMGGAATAGAAATTGAAACGGGGGGSCATGTTTTTCATTTGAACTTYTCGAATTCTTCCGGAGTTATCGAGAATCAATTTATTCCAAGYACWTCTGAYTCMTGGAATGAYGGAAATATMAAAATGGGKTTTAACATTTCCAGGGTCTTTTATTTATAACAACAACCGGYCTGCCCGTGGGTGGGTCRTCAATYAATAATCTCCRATTTCATAGGTGCCTTTAGACTCAGCGTATAACGAATACAGGCCTAAGGTTGAATTTAATGCTGGTGCTTCACCGGATATTCTACATGCCACAGAACATATTTTACAGCCTGTTCATGAGGCGGCCGTTGACAAAGTAGCRGATTCACCGGATTGGATATTGGGGGTATTGTTGCTGATATTCTCCTTGCTTGCCTGGGTKCGGGTTTATCATTTCAAGCGCTTAAAGCAGTTGGTTCARGCCTCCCTGTAYAAAATCCATGTGCAAAAAATCCTGCGTTCAAATGATTCACTGATTGCACGAATCTCGATAGGACTTAACGCCATATTTATTTTGTCAATGTCGCTCTTTATTTATCARCTGCTGWGGTATTATAATGTGGAATTACCCTACACCGGRAATYTGAGTCCATTTCTWTTGATCCTCATGATTGTGGCAGYGGTATATCCACTAAAGTCRATGGTCTTATGGCTCMTGGGATGGATATTWAAAGAATCGGAAGGATTTGCSGARTACAGTTATCATGTATTTCTACTAAACAAGATGGTSGGCCTYGCATTGATACCCTTGCTGGTTCTGGTTACCTATCTCTCAAWGGGSCAGTTCATCCTCTTGCACGTCGGGGTCTCAATGGTATGTCTAACTTATTTATACCGGTTATTTCGGGGCTATRCTGTAGGAAGAGCAACTCGCAATCTTTCCCAGTTCTATATATTTTTATATCTTTGCACCCTTGAAATTTTGCCCTTGGTATTAGTTACCAGATTCATTTCAAGGCAATTATAGGGATTAGTGCTTCAATTTTCCATTTATTAACCATCACCACTAATTATTATGGCAAAGGTTCAATCCATTTTAGTTTCTCAGCCCCAACCGGAATCAGMAAAATCACCGTATTTCGGACTTGCGGAAAAACACAAAGTAAAGATAGATTTCAGGTCATTTATTCATATAGAAGGCATTTCAGCTCAGGAATTTAGAAARGAYCGAATTGCGATTGCCGAGCACAATGCTGTGATTTTCACCAGCAGAAATGCAGTGGACCACTACTTTCGAATGTGTGAGGAAATGCGGGTTCCAATCAGGGATTCCGTAAAGTATTTTTGCGTTTCTGAAGCGATAGCTTACTATCTGCAGAAGTATGTCGTTTATAGGAAAAGGAAAATCTTCCATGGAAAGCAAACATTTTCAGATTTGATAGTTGTATTGAAAAAGCACAATGAAGGCAGATTTTTATTGCCTTGTTCAGACATCCTCAAGCAGGAAATTCCGGATAAATTGGAGTCGAATGAGCTAGAGTATTCTAAAGCCGTTATCTATAGGACGGTCTGTTCAGATCTTTCGGATCTTGCCGATGTCAATTATGACATGTTGGTGTTCTTTAGCCCCAGTGGAATAAAGTCACTGTTCAAGAACTTCCCTGAATTCGAGCAAAACAAAACCAGGATCGCTGCATTCGGACCTACAACGGCTCAGGCTGTGGAAGATGCAGGATTGACGCTTAATGTAAGGGCTCCATTACCTCATGCACCTTCAATGACGATGGCCATCGAGGATTACCTGAAGAACTCGAATAAGAGAAGATAAATTATTTTCTTCAGAGGCCCTGGTATTTTGGAGGTCCGGTTTGGTTATTTTTGGAACCATGGACCAATCATTCAACAAGGGAGAGCGACTTCAGTCCAGGAAGATTATTGATCTTCTGTTTGAAAAGGGTAGGTCGTTTACAATCGAACCGATAAGAATAATTTCCCTGGAAGCCGAACTAAAAGCCACGTTTCCCGTACAAGTTTTATTGGCAGTTCCTAAGAAAAATGTTCCAAAGGCAGTTCACAGAAATAAGGTGAGAAGACGTATGCGAGAGGCATACCGACGACACAAGAACCTTCTTTATGAGCAGCTTGGCAGTTCCGGGAAAACTATGGCAATCGCACTGGTATATACTGGGCGGGAGGTGTTGGCTTACTCAGATATTGAGGAGAAAATAATTTTGTGTTTACAACGTTTAGGTGGTGTAAATGAGAAGGATGCTCAGTAAGGCAATTGTAGGGATGATCAAGGTGTATCAAATAGTAATCTCCCCGTTATATGTATCCACCTGCAGGTACAGCCCAACTTGCTCCACCTATGCCCAGGAAGCACTATTGAAACATGGGCCATTGAAAGGAACATTCTTGTCCATAAAGAGAATTTTATCGTGTCATCCCTGGGGCAGCCATGGGTATGATCCGGTACCATAATTGTATAAAAGAGTGGCAATATGAAGAAGAAGATGAAAGTGTTTGCCGTGGTTATCACCATGTCGGTCGTTTCAATTGGATCATTGGGATTCGTTGACAACTATTTTGAGATTTCCAAGAACCTTGACATTTTCGCGACCTTATTTCGGGAGCTCAACATGTACTATGTTGATGAAACAGATCCGGGAAAGCTCATTGAGGAGGGAATTGAAGGCATGCTCTCATCTCTGGATCCATATACTACTTTCATACCGGAAGCGGAAATGGAAGACCATCGATTTGCAATTACCGGAAAGTATGGTGGAATAGGTGCGCTGATCCGCAAACGTGGTGATAAGGTCTTGATTGCCGAACCCTATGAGAACTATCCCGCACATAAAGCAGGTTTGTTGGCAGGAGACGTTATAGTAGAGGTGAACGGCACGTTAATCGAAGGTAAGAATACAAGCCAGGTCAGTAAAGTACTGAAGGGTCAGGCTGGCACGGCAGTGAAACTGGTGATACGGCGGGAAGGAGAAAATAAGCCATTTGAGGTTATTCTCGATCGTGCCGAAATTAAGATCAATCCCGTCCCATATGTGGGAATGGTGGACGATCACATTGGATATATCAAACTCAACAGTTTCACCAGCAAAGCATCTTCTGAAGTCAAAAAAGCATTGCTGAAACTTAAGGAGGAAAACGAGTTGGAGGGAATTATTCTCGATTTGCGTTCCAATCCCGGAGGCCTGTTGAGAGAATCTGTAAATTTGGTTAACCTCTTTGTGGGAAAGGGCAAGACCATCGTAAGTACGCAGGGCAAGATGGAAGATTGGGACAAGGTGCACAGAGCTCTAAACGCTCCTGTTGACTCCGAAATACCAATTGTAGTTCTGGTTAATAGTCATTCTGCGTCAGCGTCTGAGATTGTTTCGGGGGCATTGCAGGATCATGATCGAGCGGTTATCATCGGACAAAAGACTTTCGGCAAGGGATTGGTTCAACAAACCTTGAAGTTGACATATAATTCCCAGTTAAAAGTCACTACAGCCAAGTATTATATACCGAGTGGGAGATGTATCCAGGCAGTGGATTATGCCAATCGCAATAACGACGGTAGTGTTGGAAAGGTTCCCGATAGTTTGATCACTGAGTTTAAAACCGCGAATGGTCGGTCGGTTTATGACGGTGGTGGAATTGATCCAGACCTGGTTACCGAAACCAAACCCAGGATCAACATTTTGAGCAAGTTGGTGTCCAAACTGTTGATCTTTGATTATTCGGTGCAGTATGCAAGGGAAAACAAGGATCTGGCCGATCCGCAAAAATTTGAGATATCGGATGAAGAGTATGCAAAATTTGTGGAATTCCTGGCCGACAAAGATTATACGTACACCACACAGAGTGAGGAAGCATTGAAGAAGCTCAGGAAAATTGCTGAACAAGAGAATTATTTTGAAGGCGCCAAAGACGAGTATGCGGCCTTAAAGGAAAAGCTAACGCATGCTGAAACTGATGACCTTGAGAAGTTTAAGCCTGAAATCAAGCGCTATCTGAAAAGCGAAATCCTTACGCGGTACTACTTCCGAAAGGGTCGCATAGAGGGAAATTTAAATTCTGATGAGAATGTGATCAAGGCGATAGAGGTACTCGCGGACCGGGGCACCTATAATGGCATCCTAAGCAGTTCTGCCGTTAGCAAAGTAAAGCCAGAGGAAAAGAAGTAATTTCCTCCATGTATAACCAATTCGCCCGTTTGTACTTTGTAGTGTCAAACACTTTTATTTGGATTAGAGCGTTAATCTTGCCGACCCAGCATCTCTGTCACCATGTCCGCGCTTTCCCAAACTACCCACTTTAGGATATATTTCTTTGGATTGCTGGTGATGGCCGTTGGATTGCCGTGCAGCAATCTGCTGATGTCATTGTCCCAGATCATCATCGGGATAAACTGGATTATAGAGGGCGATTACCGTGCAAAACTGAGTCGTTTTCTGGCCAATAAGCCAGCTGTTATCTTCACCTCAATATTTGGATTGCATCTTTTGGGTCTGCTCTATACGGCCGACTTTAACTATGCGCTAGCGGATTTACGCAACAAGGTGCCGCTTCTTGTGCTGCCTTTTCTTATTGCCTCTTCATCCATTCTGTCAAAAGAGAGGATAGCGTGGGTCTTCAGGATATTTGTGATTGCTGTTGTTTTGGGTACGCTTGTTTGTGCGGGGGAGCTGACACCATTTAATGACTGGGTTCGAGCATTGTTCAACTATCCGGCAAGAGAGATCATGGATGCCAGAAGTATTTCGCATTTTATTTCTCACATAAGATTTGCCTTGATGATTTGTCTTTCCATCTTCTGGCTTTTTTATCAGGCAGCTCAGGTCCACAATTCAGCTAAGATCAGCATCGGGTACATTGCTGTAGCGATGTGGTTGATCACGTTTATGTTTTTGATGGAGTCAGTGACCGGATTGGCTATTGTCTTTATAGTGGGATTTGCCTCTCTGCTTTATGTGGCCATCAAGCAAAAAAGAAAAGTAATAAAATTGGGTTCGCTGGCTCTTTTGGTCTTAATTCCCACGATAACGTTCAGTTACATTGGGGGAATGGTGATGGATTTTTACAAGGTAAGCGAAAATAATGTGGCTGAACTTCCCAAACATACTGCTGCGGGAAATCTATATTTTCACGATATCGATAACCGCCAATTGGAGAATGGGAATTATGTATGGCGATATGTATGTCATTTGGAAATTGAACCCGAATGGAATAAGCGCAGTTTGATCCCCTTCAAGAGGGGGCGGGACAAGGCAGGGCAGTTTATTGAGTACACACTTTTTCGATACATGACTTCTCGTGGATTGTACAAGGATACAGAAGGCCTTGCACAACTAAATGATGAAGAAATTGCTGCTATCGAGAATGGCGTTGCCAATGTGAGATTCTCGGATGTATCGAATATTGAATCGAGAATTTACGGGATTATTTGGCAGATAGATGACTATAATCACCGTGGAGCACCGGGTGGTCACTCACTTTCACAGCGCTGGGAATTCTGGAAAACGGGTTTGAATGTCTTGAAGAAAAATCCATTGCTTGGAGTGGGTACCGGGGATGTGTACAATAACATGTTGGCCCAATATGAAGCAGATGCCAGTCTTCTTGTTCCGGCATACCGGAAACATCCACACAACCAGTATCTCTCTATCGCCCTGGCATTTGGACTCATAGGCCTGCTCGTCTTTTTGTGGGGCCTGACTTACCCTGTAATTTTAAAAAGGAGAAAACTCGATTATATCGCCATTGTATTTATCGCAGTAGTGTTGATTTCAATGATCACAGAAGATACGCTGGAAACGCAGGCAGGAGTCTCTTTCGTGGTTTTCTTTTACTCCCTGTTGCTATTTTCCACCGGCAACGAATTGGAGTAAATGGTCGAGCACCTCTTCAGGCGTAATGGATGCAATACAAGCACAAATTTCGCTGGTTTTACAGTCGCTACACTTTTTGTCTAAAACAAAATACTTTGACTTAGGTCCAATTGGTGCCCATCGTCCTGGATGTATTGGCCGCATAGGGGCGTAGATGCCAAGAGCATGCTTACCCAAGGCAGCTGCTATATGTAAAGGGCCCGTACTCGCGGCAAGCAGGCCATCCGCATGTCCGATGAAACTGATCAACTCATTCAGATTGAGCTTGCCGGATAGATCGGTAATGATTGGATTGTCGGCAAAGAGCTTGCCCCTTACCGCCGCACCTTCCTCTTTTGTCCCTGTAAGTATAACATTGAATTGTTCCGTCGGTAGAAGATGAAGCAGGGCCGCATAGTTTCCCAAGCCCCATTCCCTGGCACTTCCTTTGGATCGCGGGTGAATGATCAGGTTGAATTTAGAATTATCTAATGCCGCCATTGCTTCTGSYGGTAAGGYTTCCCYGCTTGAAAAYCCATGGAGYTCRGAAATCTCCGCTTTGCTCACTTCAYYGTSAATTCCMAGTGGTSCAAGGAGCTTGAGATTTAATTGTGCCTCGTGSAGATTRGAGTTCTTTCGACCGAGGTTCGGCAGTTTATTGCAGGTATTGATATGATACACCCGGTGTGAGGTTCCGATGCGAGTGGCAATATTTGCCTTCTTCACAATTCTCGCTATTTCCTTKACCGGAAATACATGAATAAACACGTCCGCATGGATTTTCCTGAAAGCTTCCACCTGGTTTCTGGGGGATTTGCCGACGATCTCATCCCAATCCAGAAATGCATCCACATGTTTACAGTTTTCAATGATCGCTCTGGTRTATGAYCGACCAAGAAAAGTTATTTCGCATTCCGGATAGTGCTGCTTGAGCATACCGGCCACCGGGAGTGTGAGTATCACATCCCCAATGCTGTCGGTTCTGCTTATTACAATATGCTGATTATCTGTTCTATTCTCTGACATTCCGTTTCATGGGAATAGTTGTCCATTGCTTCTTTTCTCGCCAATGCTCCGATAGAKCTCATTTTATCTGCATCATCCAATAGTAAATTGATTTTATCGGCAAATTCTTCGGCGCTATTTGGATCGTAAAGCATTCCGAATTCTCCTGAGTTCAAGATCTCTTTTGTRCCTCCTGAGTCAGTTGCAACGATTGGCAATCCCGAWGCCATTGCTTCDATGGTGACCATTCCGTAAGTCTCCTTTTTGGATGAGAGCGCGAAGATATCAATGCTGCGGTAGAAACCCAGTACATCTTCCCTAAAAGGCCTGAAATGAACACTTTCTTCTAATCCAAGATTCTCAATCAAGTTCTGCAGTGCATTTAGAAACGCATCGCCCTCGTTTCTGGTGTTTTCACCCATGAGCAAGATGTGTACATTTTTTCCCGACTTCCGAATCAAATCGAGGCCCTTGATCAATAGGTCTTGCTGTTTGCCGGGGCCAAAGCGTCCAATATTACCAATGATGATCGCATCCTCAGGAAGCTGCAATTGATTTCTTGCTTCACTTTTGGATAGAGTGCCATTTGTGAATTTGTTGAGTTCCAGTCCCAAAGGAACGATGTGAATTCTATCTTTTGGAAACTTTGTGTTGGCAATTACCTGATCACCAAGGTAGGGAAGGGAGGTGAGCCAGGCATCTAGTTTTCGGAATCGTATGGTGTGAAACACATCTCGCTTAGCGACACCCAACTCCATTGCCTGCTGATATACGAGTTTGATTTTAGATCCCGATAAGGATTTGGCAATTCCAGCCACACTTAGATCTCTCTTGTCCCGCAACCATACAATATCTATGTTGTCCCGTTTAAAGGCACGGCTAATCCTCGATGCAGCAGAGATATCAAAGTACTTCCTGTTTCTCTTTATGGGCCGAAGGGTAAGACCGAGTCGCTTGCCCTCARTGGCCATTTGGCTGTCTGCAATCACATACAGCAGCGTTGCCCAACCACGCTCCTGCATCCAGCTTGCCAGGCGAACCATGTGTAATTCCAGGCCGCCGAAGCTATTTGAGCTGCAATAGAATCCCAGTTTCTGCTTTCGGTCATTCATTTCCCACGCTGATCCGCTAACATTGATTAATTCCTCCGTTACACTGGCCTATGCAAAGTACGAATTAAGATTGCTTCAGCATAATTGCCTGATCTGGATATCTACCTCATTAATTCCCGTAGCTTGTCAAATAGAAATGATGAAATAATGGAGGGGTAGTAACGTGGTAATAGCGCGTTTGTTCTATTCTTCCAACCCAGGACTATGTTGCGGTTGGGCAGAATGGTTATCAGGTGCTATGTGTAAATTGAAATCTGAAATTTGTTCGTATTTGTGTTAGCTTTGCATCATTCTATCTGGTGCAAAAAAGCCGAAAGGCTCATCTGGAAGACTACTTCCCATGGAAAAACTCACCGTCATTATCCCCTCTAAGGATGAATCCCACAATATGGAGGGGGTATTGGAATCTGTTAAGTGGGCAGATGAGATACTTGTAGTCGATTCGTTCAGCTCAGATGATACCGTGGCTATTTCCAGGAAGTATACCGATAGGATTCTGGAGCATGAATATGAGAACTCAGCCGCCCAGAAAAATTGGGCCATTCCGCAAGCCTTACACGATTGGATTCTATTGGTAGATGCGGATGAACGGGTCACGCCGGAACTTAAAGATGAGATTCAGCAGGTCCTGAGTGGAAGTCCGGAACATGAGGGATATTGGATAAAGAGGGAGAACCATTTCATGGGGAAGAGAGTGAAGTACGGTGGAATGGTTGGCGACAAGGTCATTCGACTCTTCACAAAGAGCGCGCGATATGAGGACAGGAAAGTGCATGCTGAGGTAATTATTAATGGAAGCGTTGGTGAATTAGGAGGAAAATTAAAGCACAACTCCTACAAGGATCTGGGACATTACATCGGTAAAATAAACCGGTATTCCAGGTGGTCGGCGATGGACAAGAACGGCTCTACTGGTTATATTGGGTTCTTTCACGTGATCATAAAACCTGGATTTAAGTTCTTTCAATTTTACATACTCAAACGTGGGTTTTTAGACGGTTTCGTGGGATTGGTGCTTGCCTCTCTTTCGGCTTACACCATTTTACTCCGCTACATTCAGATGTGGGAGCTGAGAAGAACTAAGGGGAATAGCTAGATTCAATGAAAGTTGAAGATCTTATATCGGGGGTTAAGAAAGCGGACAAGAAAAGTCTGGCACGTGCCATATCAATCGTGGAGAACGATACTGAAGGCGCCTTGGATATCCTGGAAAACCTGGTATTTGATGACGTTCCTGTTATAGGTGTTACCGGTCCTCCAGGCGCTGGTAAGAGCACCTTGATCAACGCAATGGTTAAGCAGCTGGTTGAAGAAGGCAAAACAGTAGGTGTACTMTGTATTGATCCCACTTCGCCGTTTAATTACGGGTCTCTTTTAGCAGATCGGCTGCGAATGGGCGATCACTTCAACAACGATGCTGTATTTATCAGATCACTTGCCACCAGAGGATCTCTTGGGGGATTGTCTGCAAAAACCATTGAAATTACCGATGTTATGAGRAGTGCTGGCTTYGACATGATYATTGTCGAAACAGTAGGGGTAGGCCAGTCAGAAGTGGAGATTGCTGGTTTAGCGGATACTACGCTGTTGGTGCTTGTTCCTGAATCTGGAGATGAAATACAGGCGATCAAATCCGGGATWATGGAAATCGGGGACATTTTTATTGTGAATAAGTCAGATAGACAAGGTGCAGATCACTTTGTCAAGAACCTTGAATTGAACCTAACCAAAGCGCCTGATTCTGATTGGATGCCCAGGGTAATCAAAGTTATTGCCACTAACGGGTCTGGAGTTGAAGAAGTCCTGAAAGCTGTAGAAAYCCACYAYTCGTCGATCTCTAATGACAAAAGAGCTTATCTGATGGCAGAAAAGGCTTATCAGCTCATTCAACACCGAAAAATGACTGATTTTGATAAAAAAGAGCTTCAAATAGCGATTTCTGAGGAATTAATCAGGAAAGACTTCAATTTTTACACTTTTGTTAATAGCCTTATTAACAAGTGATTGGGGGGAATTTCGTCGAAAATWGGTTAAATTTGCACATCTAATTSAATCTGGTTGTTACCTTTGTTTGAATTATAAGGAGAAGATTATGGCACAAAAAGTAAAATTTGTCAATGTAGAAGGTACAGATTTTCTTTCCACGCTAAAGGGGAGAGTTGATCAGTACTTTGAGGAAAGGGGTATTTCAAGGCATGCCAACGGATGGATGGTGCTCAAGACGGTAGCGATGATTTCGTTGCTCATGGTCCCTTATTTTATAATCCTTTTCGCCGGGTTACCGTTGTGGACCATGTGGGTGCTTACGCTCATTATGGGATTGGGCAAGGCGGGTATCGGTTTGTCCATTATGCATGATGCCAATCATGGCAGCTACTCATCCAAAGGATGGTTGAATAATTTAATCGGTAAGTCTATTAACCTGGTGGGTGGACATGTGATTACCTGGAAGATTCAGCACAATGTTTTGCATCATACCTATACCAATATCTACGAGCATGATGAAGATATCGATACGGTTAAGATCATGCGCTTTTCTCCTGACGCGGAGCTGAAGTGGATACACAGATATCAACATCTATTCTGCGTATTTCTCTATGGGCTCATGACCTTTTTTTGGGCTTTGCATAAAGATTATCTCCAGCTGATAAGGTACAGTAAAATGGGGTTGCTCAAGAGGTCGCGTGGTACATTTTGGGGCCAGGTTGTTGAGTTAACCATCACCAAAATATTGTACTACGTTTACCTATTGGTTATTCCAATGATGCTTATGGATATTACTTTCATCCAATGGGTAGTAGGGTTTATGACCATGCACTTTGTGGCGGGCGTAGTATTGGCATTGATCTTTCAAACAGCGCATGTCATTGAAGAAACGGACTATCCGGTGCCGGATGAGAAGATGAGTATCGAAAATGAGTGGGCTATCCACCAGATGCACACAACTGCGAACTTCGCTAAAGAAAACAGGGTGTTGTCTTGGTATTGTGGTGGGTTAAACTATCAGGTAGAACACCACTTGTTTCCAAAAATTTGTCATGTTCATTACCGGCCTTTATCTGACATTGTGAAAAAGACAGCTGAGGAGTTTTCAGTGCCCTACCACAATCATGGAACATTTATGGCTGCTTTAGGCTCGCATTTCCGACACCTCAAGGAATTGGGAAGGCCTATTCCTGTGGCGGCTTAGTGGATTTATTTCCCTAAGCGGTTACGATTTCCTTATTGAGTAAGCTGTTCATCAGCTCTAATGCTCGATCTATTGAGTTAAGGTGTTGCACGGTGAGCACAAGCTTATTTCGGTCCTCCTTAAGAACTGATTCACTTGGATGATCCTGAATATAGGCCAGGACCCTTGTAAATGCATCTGATTGATAGAAATCAGATTCACGGTCGGAAACGAAATAACCAATTCCTTTTCCCTGTTTCAGGACAAGTTTTTCGATACCCACTTCAGCTCCCAGCCACCGCAATTTCATGGTGTTCAGCAAGTCCTGGACCTGCGCTGGCACTTCGCCAAATCGGTCCTCCAGTCGTATTTCATAATCCAGTAGCGCTTCTTCATTTTTCATCTCATTGAGCTCCTTATACAGCCTGAGTCGTTCCGTGATCGAATTGACATAATGATCTGGAATTAGGATCTCCATGTCCGTTTCAATTTGGCAGTCTTTCACAAAGGGTTGATTCTCTTCCCCATTCTTGTCTTCATCTGCAAACACCTCCTTGAATTCATTCTCTTTCAATTCCTGTACTGCTTCTTCCAATATCTTGTGGTAGGTTTCAAATCCCAGTTCATTGATAAAGCCACTTTGCTCGGCACCCAGCAAATTACCAGCGCCACGTATGTCCAAATCCCGCATGGCAATATTGAAACCGCTGCCCAATTCCGAAAACTCTTCCAGGGTTTGCAGGCGCTTTCTTGCCTCTCCCGTCAAGCTGGAAACAGGAGGCGTAATTAAATAACAGAAGGCCCTTTTATTGGTACGGCCAACCCGCCCTCTCATCTGATGAAGGTCGCTTAATCCGAAGTTGTGGGCATTGTTGATGATTATCGTATTTGCATTGGGAATGTCGAGTCCGGATTCAATTATCGTTGTGGCCACCAGTATATCGAACTCGCCCTCAATAAACTTTAGCATGACGTTCTCCAAACTCCGTCCATCCATCTGTCCATGGCCTATTCCAATCCTCACATCCGGACATAATTTTTGAATCAGATGTGCCACATCTTCTATATTCTGTACCCTGTTGTGTACAAAGAAAACCTGCCCACCGCGGAACACTTCCTGGTCAATGGCCTCTTTGATCATACTTTCATTGAACACACAAAGCTCCGTCTGAATGGGGTAACGATTGGGGGGTGGTGTGTTGATTATTGAGAGATCCCGTGCATTCATCAGGGAAAACTGCAATGTTCTGGGAATGGGTGTTGCCGTAAGCGTTAGCGTATCCACATTCACTCTCAAGCTTTTCAGCTTGTCTTTGGTGGCAACGCCGAATTTTTGCTCTTCATCTATGATCAACAATCCCAGGTCTTTGAATTTCACATCCTTGCTGACCAGCCGATGGGTACCTATTATGATATCCGTCTTGCCATCTTCAAGCTTCTTGAGGGTTTCCTTTTGGTTCTTGGCTGATTTAAATCGATTCAGGTAATCGATATCCACTGGAAAGTCTTTTAACCGCTCTACAAAAGTACGGTAGTGTTGTGATGTCAAAATAGTGGTAGGTACCATGATAGCTACTTGCTTGCCATCCGTGGCTGCCTTAAATGCCGCTCGGATCGCAACTTCCGTTTTTCCAAATCCAACATCTCCGCATACCAGCCTGTCCATTGGTACCGGGGCTTCCATGTCTTTCTTGGTTGCTTCAGATGCCTTGTATTGATCAGGCGTGTCTTCATAGATGAACGATGCTTCCAGCTCRGTTTGCATATACCCGTCAGGGCTGAATTCAAAACCCTTTTGAGATTTGCGTTTAGCRTATAGCTTGATCAGGTCCTTGGCTATATCTTTGACYTTCTTCTTGGTTTTCTGCTTGAGGCTCTTCCACAATCCGGATCCCAACTTGTCGATGCGCGGYTCAAAACCCTCCCGGCCTGAATAYTTTGAAATCCGGTGTAAAGAATGGATGCTGACATAGAGAATGTCTCCTTCCCGATATACSAGTCGGATGGCCTCCTGGGGTTTCCCATTTACTTCTATCTTTTCCAATCCGGCAAACTTCCCAATTCCATGGTCAATATGAACCACATAATCCCCCTTTTGCAGATTGTGAAACTCTTTGAGCGTGATGGAGGCCTTTTTYGAGAARCTSGTGGAGAGYACAAAGCGRTGGTAYCGRTTGAATATCTGGTGATCTGTAAAACAGGTCAACTTGATATGGTGGTCAATATAGCCTTGATGCAGGGATAACATTAGCGATTTGAAAAGGTTYTGGTCTCKGGTYAACCCACTCGTTTCRATATCCTCAAAAATGTCGTACAGTCGTTGTATCTGCTTGGCATTCTCAGAGAGAATGACATTCGTATATTTTTTCATCTGATGTGCTTCCAGGTTCTCAAGAAGGAGTTCAAAATTCTTGTTGAACACTGGTTGCGCATTGGATTCAAAATCAATTTCAATATCTGGACTGCGTGAAACTTTTCCGCCAAAGAGTACGTGTGCGTATTTCCCAAGTTCTTCGCTACTGACCAAGCCTTTGTCAACTGTTTCCAGTAAAAGCTGATAATTGTTGAACCAAAGKGTGCCCTCGTCTGGGACATATGAAAAGAARGAGTCGTTCTTATTACCATTATCCCGGTTTTCATTTTCTTCATCGTTCAAATCCGGCATGAGGGTTGCGGCGTTGATCTTCTCAAAAGAGACCTGTGAATCCGCTTCAAATGATCTGATAGATGTCAGTTSRTCGCCCTTGATTTCCAATCGGTACGGATGATCATTTGAATAGGAGAATACATCAATGATTCCTCCCCTTACTGAAAACTCACCGGGTTCACCAACGAAGTTGCAGGGCGCAAAACCCACTTCAAAAAGTTTGGTTGTGATCTCATCAATGTCGATTTCCTGCCCGGTTTTGACCCTGATRGCGGCATCTCTAAACKTCTTTCTTGTTACATTTCCCTCGTTCAAAGCTTCAGGATAAGTAACGATGACGCCAATTTTTCTTCTGCTTGAAGACAGKGCATCAAGCCGTTCCAGGGCTTCAGTCCTCCGTAAAACGCTTGCTTTATCTATTTGCTCCTTTGTGGATTCGTTCCGAAACGACGATGGAAAGAAGAAGATGTGATCCTTCCCCGAAAGTTGCTGTAGGTCGTTATAGAAATAGGCCGCCTCCTCCTTGTCCTGGAGAATGAAMACGTGGGCTCCTTTGGTATGGCTTGAAACRAGCGAACCGATAAGGGCAGCCTGAGATCCCGCAACTCCCGTTAATTGAACCGTGCAKCGCTCATACGTGGAAAGGGCTTCCAATACTTGACCAATCCGATCATCGTTATCGTAAAAGTCTAAAAGCTCACCTGGGTTCATCGCAGCATCCAATATTTAGAGAATCACGTGAATTTAATGTGGTGTATACGTTCTAATAATCCAATCCACATCGTTACCCCGGCCTTGCGGCGAGGGAATTACGCGTGATATTAACTCACCTCCTCYGCAGAATATTGYTTCATGAACKCCTCYGCCYGTTCAACCATCTCCGTAGAGCCAATGAAAATTGGCACRCGTTGGTGCAGGCCTTGTGGTTGGATTTCGAGAATTCTATTGAACCCATCYGTAGCCTTACCACCTGCTTGTTCAGCGATAAAGGCCAGYGGGTTGCACTCGTAAAGYAATCTAAGCTTGCCTGTGGGGGATGAGGAAGTGGTAGGGTAGATAAACACTCCTCCTTTAATGAGATTTCTATGAAAGTCTGCAACCATYGATCCAATATACCTYAATGAGTAGGGGCGATTGGTAGCCTTATCTTCCTCCTGACAATATTTGATATACTTCTTCACTCCATCAGAGAAGTGGACAAAGTACCCTTGGTTGATCGAGTAGACTTTACCCGTTTTAGGCATCTGCATTTTAGGATGCGATAAGCAGAATTCTCCGATTGATGGATCAAGCGTAAAGCCGTTGGTTCCCCGGCCCGTTGTATACACGAGCATTGAAGAAGATCCGTAAATAATATATCCGGCWGCAACAAGCTCCGTRCCCCGTTGCAGCATGTCCTCTACCGTGCCCTCACCGGAAAGTGACACGCGTCTATAGATGGCGAAAATAGTTCCTGTTGATACATTGGAATCAATGTTGGAAGAGCCATCCAGGGGRTCTATACACACTACGTACTTTCCACCTTCTTCGTCTTTCTTGGCAAATTGAATGATCTCTTCATTTTCCTCWGATGTAATYGCACAAACTTCYCCYCCCGCCTTGAGYGCYGCWATGAACTGTTCATTGGCAAAATTGTCAAGTTTTTGYACYACTTCTCCTTGAATATTTTGAGATCCTACTTCACCAAGAATGTCAACCAAACCTGCTTTATTRACCTCTCTGTTCACAATTTTCGCAGCAATRGAAATATCACTCAATAGYCTGGTSAGCTCYCCTTTCGCGTATTTGAAGTCTGATTGCTTCTCAATRATAAAYTCCGTRAGTGTTTTTGCAGTGTGTAAATAACCTACCATTTTWGCTAATTTTTRACGCTTGCAAATATCGGATAAAATAATCGATAATATGTTCTTGYGAAACTTGTTTTCAGGATGAAAAGTKCAAATAAYAATGCACAGRYMCATCCTGGCATTTTTACGCATATCTTTGCRGCAATTGACRGCATTTTTATTCGATGGATGTATCTATACGTAAAGCGGAGAAAAAAGATATGGTTTCGGTYCTGGARCTTATCCGGGAGCTGGCCATTTATGAGAAGGAGGAGGCACAGGTAAAAAACACGGTCACAGAYCTGGAACGCGATGCTTTCGATGAGAAAAGCTTGTTTCACRTAGTATTAGCCGAGCGTGAAAGTGAAATTGCTGGAATGGTGTTTTACTACTATGGATATTCGACGTGGAAGGGAAAGATGCTCTACATTGATGATATTGTTSYWWWKGMSWRVYWHAKRMSRWWWKRAWYARRYYRAASWMKGTWWRMWTMCWYRYKSSWKSWAKMCARRAWRGAAAAYGCYAACCARATYCGATTCCATGTACTCAACTGGAATGAACCCGCCATAAACTTTTATAAGAAAAACGGGGTWGCCATGGATGATGMGTGGATACAGTGTAAGTTGGAAAAGGAAGATATTTAGAGTTTAGAATTTAGAAATTCTCTCATGCGTGTATTCAAATTCGGAGGTGCTTCAGTAAAAGATGCAGATGCGGTTCGCAACTTAGGAGCGGTCATGCAGAATTACCCTGATGATGACATTGTTGTCGTTGTATCTGCAATGGGGAAGACCACCAACGCACTTGAGARAATTACACAYGAATACTTCTACAAGGAAGGGMGCTTGCAAGCGTCGGTAGATGAGCTTAAAGCTTATCACCAGGAGATACTACTTGATCTGTTTCCRGATAAAGAACACAAAATTTAYACGGATGTAAATAATGTGTTGGTTGAGTTGGAGTGGATAATAGAAGATGAACCMATCAAGGACTATGATTTTGAGTACGATCAGCTCGTATCATTGGGTGAATTGATATCGACCAAAATTGTGAGTGCCTGGCTAAACGAAACRGGYATYSCAAACACMTGGATAGATGCCAGRGATCTGATYAAAACTGACGATACCTATCGGGAGGCCCTGGTAGACTGGACRGCGACGGAAAAGGGAGTAAAGAAAGTTCTGGAGCCGATGTTTACTGGTAAGGGTGGCGCAGTTGCGGTCACGCAGGGATTTATTGCTGTTACTACTGAAAATTACAATACCACATTGGGKCGGGAGGGATCAGACTATACGGCCTCCATTTTGGGCAGCATTCTGGAAGCGGTGGATGTAACTATATGGAAAGAYGTACCCGGCGTATTAAACGCAGACCCGAAATGGTTTGCGAAAACAGAAAAATTGGAAGCCCTCTCCTACCATGACGCTATYGAGCTTGCTTTTTTTGGGGCTACGGTTATTCACCCAAAAACTTTGAAGCCACTGCAAAACAAGGCAATTCCCCTATATGTCAAATCATTCTTTGATCCGAARCAAGATGGAACAATCATYACGGGTATGAAGAAATTGCCGAAGGACCTGGCAACAGTACCTTCATTTATCTTTAAAGTGAACCAGGTTTTGATTTCAATATTGCCACGGGACTATTCCTTTATTGTTGAAGAGAACCTGAGCGATATATTTAAGGTTTTTGCTGAAGATGGGGTGAAGATCAACCTTATGCAGCATGCCGCATTGAGTTTCTCAGTTTGTGTGGATGCGGATGAAAGGAAAATTCCTAACTTGATCGAGGTGCTTCAAGAGGAATACAAAGTTTTGTACAATGAGGGGGTWGAGCTTGTGACAATCCGTGATTATGATCAGTCCACGATTGACAGGGTTACGGTGGGCAAGAAGATMTTTGTTGAACAGAAGAGCCGYCAGACYGCCAGGTTTGTAGTTAGGAATGYAAGTTGAGYGCCCTAATCYTGTCAGCAAGGATCTGTGAGATCTTTTGATAAGATTCGTGTGACCATCCAGCTATATGTGGCGAAAGGAGYACGTTATCYGACTTAACGAGGTATTGAACGGGATGTTGATATTTCCAAARYCCCTTCTTCATTAACCAGGCACCCAGTTTATTGATATCCCGACCTCGATTATTGGTCCACATGCCCAGGCCTTTAAGCCGCTCAAAGGAGGCACTCTCGTATTCCAGTACATCCAGGCATGCGCCCAGTACCTTTCCGGATTTTAAATTGCTTACGAGATCTTCCGTTTTTACRACCTTTCCCCGRGATGTATTTACCAGGTAAAYRTTCTTRTTGAAACGTTGAAAGAAATCATCATTGGCCATAAAATGTGTTTCCTTCGTTAGAGGTAGGTGCAGGGACACGATATCAGCCTCCTCGTATATCCGTTCCATCGTTGATTCGGTAACATATTGATCAGAGTAATTCGATTTGTATTTGTCGTAGGCCAAAACGGTTACATCAAATCCACTTAGCCGTTTTGCCACCTCACTTCCGGTGAATCCGCAGCCGATGATACCAACAGTTTTCCCGGTAAGCTCAACTCCCCGATTRGATTCCCGGTGCCATAACCCCCGCTTGACTTCAGAATCAGCCAGGTGCAACTTTTTAAATAAGGCCAATATCATGCCTATCGCATGGTCTGCCACCGAGTCTTTATTTCCTTCCGGAGCCTTAATACAGTGGATACCCTGGCTCTCGGCGAAGTCTACATCTATACTCTCCATGCCAGCGCCGGCACGCGCRATGAATYTCAAATTCACYGCCTTTTGCAACAACGATTTATCCARTGATACTTTGGAACGTATTACTATTCCATGATATTCAGGTARGAGGTCCTCAAATGTTTTATCAGGAAATGAGGAAAGATCATCACAATGGAAGTTCATTGCCTGAAGTTCCTCTTTGAGCACAGGATGTGTGCTATCGATAAACAGAACCCTYAGACTACCGTTATTTGTRTGCTTGGTCATTGAAGAATGCYTAAATAAAACATTTGTRWGTAGCAATCAAAAAACACYRTGAAAAACTCCAAATTACAATTTCTAAAACCAAAATAARTYCAAAATATAAATGTTCAAATATCAATTACCTATGATATTAAGTCATTTGATATTGTTTTGAGTTTGGACCAGAAAATTTGGAATTTGCACGATGTCTATAGGATATTGATTTAGCMTRRATTATTGTAAGGACTATGTTGATCAAGCGATGCACTAGAAGTTCAGGTACATGTACCTCCCGATAATAAAGTATACAATCAATCCAAAAATGTCATTGAGTGTTGTAATGAACGGTCCTGTGGCCAGGGCTGGGTCTATCTTGTAGCGATTCAGCAACAGGGGAACCAATGTGCCAAACAGACCGGCAATGATTATAACGGAWAGAAGGGCCACGCTTACCGTAATGCTCAAAGCCATAGAGTCCGAAAAGAATACGTTGTATCCGAGGATCAATACCGAACATATAACGCCATTGATCAGGGCAACTCCAAATTCCTTGAGTAGCTTSGTAGTCATATYCTCCATGCCCAGTGTATTGTTGGCCAGGCCCTGCACAATAAGGGCYGAGGATTGAACGCCAACGTTACCGCCCATGGCAGCGATGAGTGGAATGAAAAATGCCATTTCCGGATAAATTTGAATATCCTCCTCGTACATTCCAATAACCTGGGCTACGAATACRCCACCGACCAATCCTATTAACAACCAAGGCAATCGAGCTCTCGATAAGATCCAGATCTTATCCGAAGATTCAACGTCTTCCGTGATACCAGAAGCCATTTGGTAGTCTTTCTCGGCTTCCTCTTTGATAACATCCACTACGTCATCRATRGTTATCCTTCCCTGCAGTACTCTWTCCTCATTCACAACCGGCAATACCACCARGTCGTATTTATCCATGATGTTAGCGACTTCCTCTTCATCCTCATCSGTCGTTACATAATGCACTTCCTCATCATAKATATCTGCGATCATAGTACGGGCAGGGGCGACCAACATTTTGCTCAAYGAGAGCAGTCCTTTTAGCTTGTAGTCATCATCTACAACATATACCGCATATACATCATCTAACTCTTCAGCTTGCTTGCGCATTTCACGCAAGCAGTTGGTAATGGTCCAGCTCTGATTGACCACAACCATTTCCTTAGCCATCAATCCACCAGCGGTGTCCTCGTCGTAATTCAGGAGGTCGACAATATCACTCGCCTGTTCGGGATCTTCCTCTTCTATTTTGGCAATTACCTGTACCTGGATGTCGTCGGGTAGTTCTGCGATAACGTCCGCGGCATCGTCAGAATCAATATTGTCAATGACCTGGTCGGCAATTTCTTCCGATGACAGCACTTTTAAGATCTCCTCACGAACATCATCTTCAAGTTCTACCAGAACGTCGGCTGACTTCTCTTCCTCAATGAGTTCAAATAGGTGCTTTGCCTTCTTGGTACTGAGCTCATCCAGGATYTCAGCGATRTCRGCGGCATGCARCTTGGCCAGCTCAGCCTCTAAGAACTCYTTATTTGAGCTCTCAATGGCCTCTTTAAGTGACGCTAAATAATCTTTCGTTAATTCRAACTGCATCCTATCCTGTATTGTGCGGTTTTACAGGGCGTAAAACAGCGCACAAATCTACGATTTATCCAACAGATTGGTCAGGGTTATAAAATCGTCAACAGACAGCTGCTCCGCCCTTTTATTCAGGTATGGATTATCAAAGTTGGCGGGTAATGTTATTGTTAGTTTTAACGCATTTCTGAGCGTTTTTCTCCGATGGTTGAAGCCTCCCTTCACTACTTTTCGGAACCTTTTTTCATCACAACCCAGAGTCGTCCGCTTATTTCTGGTAATTCTGATCACGGCTGATTCCACTTTTGGAGGTGGTTTGAACTTGCTCGCACTGACAGAAAAGAGGTACTCGATGTCGTAATAAGCTTGAAGCAAAACACTCAGTATCCCATATTTTCTAGATCCTGGGTCGGACGCCAATCTTTCAGCAACTTCCTTTTGAAACATGCCAACCAGTAGATTTACTTTGTTGTGGTTGTCCAGTACCTTAAAGAGAATTTGTGAAGAGATATTRTAGGGAAAGTTGCCAATGATCGCAAGATTTCCACTRCCGAGCGCCTCCAGATTCATTTTCAGAAAGTCCCCCTGCATTAAGTGTTTTTCCAAATCCGGATACTGACCGAGTAAATAGTTAACCGCTTCATGGTCTAATTCTATTACGTGCAAGCCAGGCAATTTGCGCTTCAAAAGTAACGAAGTGAGCACGCCCATTCCGGGACCAATCTCCAGAACATCCTGATTTGAAATATGCTCCTCCAGTGAATTTACAATGCGCTCGGCAATTTCACCGTCGATTAGAAAGTGYTGCCCCAGTTTTTTTTTTGCCCGAACCCGCCTCATGCTACTTCCTCGAGTATGGTTCGGAACGCAACAAATTTATCCTTGTATCTGGTCAGGTGCTCCTGTTGCAATTGTGGGGCATGTGTTTCAAAATAATCTTCCAGTTTTTTAAATGAGGTACACGTGTATTGGATGGAGTAAGTGTGCCCCTGATCATCCGTTATTACTTTCAGAATTTTGTTTYTCTCAAATAACCCACATTTCATAACCTCCGGGATATGCTCACTTTTCATCCAGGCCAGCCACTCCTCATGGACGTCTTCGTCAATATTCACSGTTACATTGTAGATTAGCATAAGGTATAAGGTGTTGGTTTTTAGTTTTGGTTCGATAGCTTTCTGATTTTYTCAAAACYCTCTCATCTTCAGCAACTTGCCGTRGGTGTAGTTCTTTTTAGGAGAATGGGATTTTCYAAACCCTTTACCACCAATCYAACAGGCAAAACCAACCARCGAATCAGYYAACAATAACCAGTAACAAATWAACTATAACCAATGACTAAAAACTAATAACCGATCTAATTCTTTGTCGTTTTTATAACTTTTGAGCCCATCGTTTTGGCAGGTTCGGGATTTGAAATTTGGAGGTTTGRTCTTCTTAAATGTAATGATTTATCTCCTGAAAAGTGCAAATCACAATGTTGTCTCCAGATCAAAAACAGTCTTGGAAATGTTTTCCATTTCCCGAAAATAGTATACGGCTCCCCAAGCGTGCTCCACCTTTCGGTAGGTGGTTACCTGGCCTTCACGTCGAATGATCACCTTGGTAATTTTTCGATTGTTTCGATCCGCAAACTCAACTTGTTTGTCATCAGGAAGACTCTTATCGATGACGCGTGATCTTTGTTCATTCAATTGCTTTGCTCTCGCTGCAGCTCGCTTCCTTGCATCCGCCGCGGCTTTCTCTCTTGCAGCTCTTTGTGCTTTTACATTTTGTTGCCTGCTGGCAGAGGCCGTACTCTTGGCAGCAGCAGCACGTTCTTGTCTGGCCTTTGCCGCAGCCTTCGACGCTGCGATTGCTGCATTCCTGTCAGTCGCAGCTTTTGCCTGGATCTCTGTAGCTTTTTTGTCCTCTGCAGCCATTGCTAATGCTTTGGCTGCCCTTGCTTCAGCAGCTGCGTTATTCTTAGATTCCTGTTCCAACTTGGCATTTTCTGCCTTTGCAAGTGCCTCGGTTGCCTTGGTATCGGCTTCAGCCCTGGCCTTTGCCTCAGCATCTCTTTTTTCTGCTTCTGCCTTTGCCGCCGCCATCTTTTTCCTCGCCGCTGCTGCTGTTGCCTCTGCTTTTTTCTTCYCTTCTGCACTTGCACTTACACTTGCTGCAGCCAGGGCTTCYGCTGCCTTCAATTCCTCTTCGGCTTTYTTACGGGCTGCTTCAGCTGCTTCAGCTTCCTCCTTAGCTTTGCGCTTGGCATCGGCYGCCGATTTAGCCGCTKTTGCAGCCTCTTTGCGAGCATCTTCTTTSSYWGCTTTAGCCTCAGCYTCTGCRGCTYTCTTACGYTCACTATCMGCCTTMGCSGCAGCTGTTCTTGYRGCTCTTTCYTCTGCCGCTTTAGCTGCGGCCKYAGCTTTCTYACGGGCCTCTTTCTCAGCTTTAGCCTGGGCYTSCGCTTCCCTTTTCTCTTTTTCAGCGGCTGCCGCTGCTTTCRCTTTCTCTTCTTCCACCCGTYYCGCTTCGGCTTCAGCCGTCTTTTTTGCATCCGCTGMYGCCTTSGCTKTGGCCTCTGCTTTTCTCYGTTCCTCTGMTGCCGCTTGCTTTTTTGCTTCCTCTTCTGACTTTTCTTTATCTGCTTGCGCTTTCTTGGCTTCCTGCGCGGCTTTCTCCTTATCCGMAKCYGCTCTYTTRGCCGCATCCGCAGCGGCGTTTTGCGCTGCACTCTCGTCTTTGGCTTTCTGMGCCGCAGCATCTTTYGCWGCMKCAGCYGCGTCTTTTTSYGCASYWGCTTTGKCTTTGGCCTCTTCCTCCGCCTTTTTTCTCTTCGCATYCGCGGCAGCTTCRGCAGCRTTTGCTTGYTGCTTGGCCTCTYGCTCAGCCTCCTTYTYAGCAGCTTCYTTAGYCGCTTCCTCCGCCTTTGCTTCCTCCTGTGCCTTTTTGCGTGCAGCCTCTTGTGCGTCCGCCTCGGCCGCTTCTTTTTTGCGTGCTTCCTCCTCTGCTTTCTTCTTTTTTTCCTCTTCCGCCTTTGYCTGRGCTGCYGCAGCTTTTTKCGCAGCAGCCTCAGCTTTTKCCTCTTCTTTCCTCTTTTCCTCTATTTTCGCTTCCACCTCYCTCAGTGCKGCCTGGATTGACTTYGTATAATCTGTGTCGTAGTCAAAATCATCCACYTCCAKGTTRAAGCCAATTTTTCCTACCGGTTGGTTGAATACTACGGTATTTACACCGTCGTACTGTTTGAACAATGTGACGTTGAATGGAAAGGGCACAAAGCCTTCAGATATCCGTTCTCCAGGCACATCGGTGTCAAATAGTATCCTTTTGGTAATATAACCGGATTTAGAGAAGGTGAACAGGTACTCGCTCCCATAGTCAAGGTCATATTCATACCTTGCTTTGGTCGGATTTACGTTCTTCCAGGGTTTGCCATCTTTTGTAATGGCAATATTGGMGCCGTTTAAATTACCCTTGTCGATRTTCAGCTTGACAAACCCGTAAAGCGTTGCTTGKGAAAAGGCAGTGAAAGTGAAAAATAATAGCAGCGCGGAGGTTGCAAAATACACATGAAACTTCCGCGTAAAGAATTTGGCATTATGTTTTCTCTTCCCGATCACAATCAATTCAATATACACTCAAATAGACTGCCAAAAATTAGGAGTAAAATTAATCTTATATTATTGTAATATAGATAACTTTATAATACGAAGAATATTCGAATAAGGATATGGTATTTCYCGGGTATTTCGARCGTTTTTAGATACTTTTACGGATYACTATGCGCATTCTTGTTATTTCYCTTTTTTCTGCATTRATTCTGCTGAGCTTTCAAGCCAAYGGGCAAAARGACACYATAAAGGAGACGACAGCCAAAATCAATGAGTTGCTKGGCGGGGGAACCGTCGTTAGCTTCAAAAAAGACGAGTTGATTGTGGAGGTYTTTAAAAATGGAGATATTTTCAGGCGGGATAAAGTGTATATAAATGATTTGAATGCGGATGCAACTACATATCTTCCGGATGAGTGGTCAGTTGTGCTTCGGTGCTCAAGAAGATCCAGAGATTGTGTTGACAGGCGATTGTTTGTTCACAAAAAACAAAGCCAGTATACCAGATTGACCATTTTGATCAAAGGAAATGAGGGCATAAAGGATGACTTRGTCAGCAATTTGAAGAAGTTAATAAGGCTCTATCAGGAGTAATCGGTACAATTGTTGTATCATTMGTAAAGTAAGATCAAAAGCCATGTCTGCCCTTAGGATAATTCTTGTTTCGTTCCAGCTAGCACTGCTTCCTATAGTTTTGTTCGCTCAGGATATGGGTCCAAATTTCAAGAAGGCAGAACTGAAGTTTAACAAACGTGATTATACGGGTGCAATAGAGTACTACACGATGGAGCTTGTTGATAAACCAGAGAATTTGAACGCTTATTATCGTCGGGGGTTTACATATGGTATGTTGGGGAATTACAAAGCTGCTGTTAGGGATTATTCAATTATTATTCGGAAGGACCCGGAATACGTTTGGGCTTATATCAGTAGAGGAAGTGCGAAGAATAAGTTGAAACAATTCGAAGAGGCCCTGGAGGATTTTGACAAGGCCCTGGAAATTGACCCTAAGAATCAGGAGGCTTATAATAATCGAGGATGGGCCAAATTGGGCCTGGGTGATAAAAAAGGTGCATGCCAGGATTGGAAATCCTCAAAGAAGATGGGTAATGGAGAGGCTAAAATAATAATGCGGAACACGCATTGTAAGTAAATTCAAAGGGAGTATGAAGAACAGAATAATAGGCGGATTGACGGTTTGTGTACTGTTGTCATTGGTGTTTGTCATTTATCCTGTGAACAGCAAAGACAGGGATTGGAATGAGTGTTTAGAAAAGTACAGTTTCAAGTGGGGCAAGTCCTGTACAAACTGCATGACATCAAGGGATACATACYTGGTTAGCTATAGAAACGAGTGTTCTGAGAAAATTGACTGCATGGTGTGTGTGCAGGAGAAGTATAAGAATTGGAGGTGCTACACCCGGATGAATCTAGCACCTAAGGATACCATCTACGGCTATGCCTGTAAAGGAGTAGGATTGTCCATGCACTGGGTAAAGCAAGCAGGGGATAATCAGATCGTTTTTCCAACTGTTGAAGAGGTGAACAACACGTATAGTGATTGACTTTGTCAAAATCAGTTGAAGTTAAAGCTTCATTGGTGCAGCTTACTACGAATAACGAATATTTACGGGGTTATGAACCTGCCGGTTTACCTGCCTCTGCCGGTGCCGAAAGCATCCCGTTGGGGCAGGCAGGCATGGCAGACGGTTAGGCAAGCGCAATTCTCCACTGTCTATCCACAATTTGCGACCCAATTCTTTCTGTATTTTCCGTTCACGGTGATTGAAGAAGCTCCGTTCGTCTATTTGGGACAATTGGTAATTCGCAGACAAGCAGACTAAAGTGCTGGTCTTATTCCGAATTTGGGCTAATTGAGTTTATCTCCTCTTAAATTTCTGAATCTCTTTCTTGACTCAACGACGAAAAGACTCCCTGGATAGGTAAGGAGCATCTGTTCATACAGCTCCATGGCCTTTTCCCGATCCCCTAATTTTGTTTCATAAATACCGGCCATCATGAACAGCGCATCATCGGCATGAATATCCATAGGATAATCAGAGAGGATTAAGGCCAGGGCTTCAATTGCCGCATCATACTGATGCATCCCTGCAAATATTTCAGCTTTCCTAAGAAAGATATCATCGGTAAGCGAGTGCATGGGAAATGAATCCTGTATGGAAGTCAAAATAAACAAGGCGCTGTCGTTCTTGTTTTGAAAGCTCATCAATTCAGCTGAAGCAAAGAGCAAAAGAGCATCTGTCGTCGAGTCCATAATCGTATTGTCGGTGATCAACAAAGCCAAATCCATGGCGTCATTGGCAATAAGCTTGGAAGTGGAAGCCTTCAAAACATCCAATTGGGTTTGCGCCCATTCAAATTCTCCGTTGTAATAGAAAAGACGCGCATTCCGAAATTTGGCCTCGTGGCCGATGGGGTCATTTTTGAATGCTTTGTCAATTTGGGAATAATATAGGGAAGCATCCCAAACCAGTCCCTTTAAGACCAATATGTCCGCAAGTTCCAGCTTACACCGTGCTTTTTCCTTGCCAGGCACCCCTGCCATGGCAATGATTTCTTCSAGCAACTCTATTGCCCCTGAAGTGTTGTGCATGTAAAAAGCTTGYAAATGTGCCAGTCCACGCATGATCTTAACCATACTTTGGGATTTGCCAAGCTCCTCGATAGCAGCCAGGTAGCTCGCTTCCAGTTTTTCCAAATCTTCCTGTGTGTAATCCTGGCTGRTGATCTTCTCATTGAATGCCGACAGCAATTCCCTCCTGGCGATAATGTAAAAAGTAGAATTCTCACCCTTCTCAATTACGTATTCAAAGGAGTTAATTGCTACATTATAATTCTTGCTCTTCTTAGCGAGTAAGCCCAATTTGATAATTCTGTYTCCTTCTTCGTTTCTCCTTGTATCAASWGCCTTAGCCTGAACCAAYGCGCTGGCAAAGTCCTCTTGTTGTACATATAGCCAAATCAACATTTCACTATAGGTTAATTTGGATGGATATTTTTGCATGCGGCTGATCAACTCATTGCGCAAGTGTGCCTGGGCTTTTTTATCTAAATCCTGAAACAGCCTGGATTGAAGTATGTTCTGTATCTGGCTTTTTCTGTTCGGTTCTTTATGCAGCAAGTTGAGGTACTCATTGATCATCAGGTGAGGCTGACCGCTTCGATAATAAACGTGTGCCAATTCAAAATGGAAGGAATAGGAATTTTTGAGCAATTTGCGGCCTTTGAGATAGGCGTTGACCGAATAGGCATCTTCTTGTCGGGATAAAAACGCATTGGCCAGATTGACAATTTGTTGCTGATYTGGTTCAAGGATCTTCAGAGCCTTGTCAAATTGTTGGGTGCTTTTTGGCAAGTCTTTACTGGTTTTGTATACATAGCCCAGGTCTACAAGGTAATTTAACTTTTGGGGATTTCGTTTAACCTGCTTTTTCGTGACTTTCACAGCTTTTTCGTAATCCTCAAGTTTAATAAGGCATTTCAAATAGTAGTTGTAATAGTAGTCCAGTCGGGATTTGTTAAAGAGATTTTCATAAGCGATTGCAGCCTTGTCATACTCTTCATTCTGAAAGTATTGAAGCGCAAGTTGCTTATCAGTATTCGTTTGGGCAAAAGAAACCGAACCGGGACAACACAATAGCATTGCTATTGAACACACCAGAATATATCGACAGCTCATCTTCTTTTGCATGGCATTGCAAGCTTTATAACGGAGAGGTATTCGGGTACTGTACTTATACTTCCTTGGCAGTATTTTGTTCCTGCAGCAGCTTTTCCACCTTGGGAGCGTATTCCTGATAGCTATTCAAATTGGCTTTGGCCCGATCTGCCTCTTTTTGGATTAGCTCTTTTATATCCTTCACCGCCTTGCACTCTTTCTCAAAGTAATTATAGAACGAATCAGTAGTCACAATATTATTCTTCAAGTCTGCTGTAAGGTCTAACAATTGTTGGTACGAATACGCTATTTCACCCTTGATGTACAATTGCTTGTCAATGAATTTTGTGAATGTCTTGCTAACAGTATGGTATTTGCTGAGCAGCTTGGCCTTTTCCCACTCAATTGAATCGCCGTAAATACTTTTGACTAACATTATCTGATTATTCATCCGYTCATTGACGTTTTTAACCTGTTCAATGTCTACCTGTTCCATTGCGATCTCCACATTGACTATAACCAATCTCAGGCTATCAACTTGCCCAAGTTCTTCTTCTACATTGATTTGCTTGCATGATAGGGCCGTCACGATAATCATACCCAAAATGAAAAATCCTTTCATGAACATCAATTTATTAGTTCAAATCCGGTGTATGGTACAAGTGCAGCGGGAATGCGAATGCCTTCCGGCCCCTGGTTATTTTCCAATAGAGCCGCTAAAATTCGTGGAAAGGCGAGTGCTGATCCATTCAGTGTATGAACTAGTTGATTCCTTCCCTCTTTATTCTTAAAACGCAATTTCAATCGGTTTGCCTGAAAAGTTTCRAAATTTGAAATAGAACTTACTTCCAGCCATCTTTGTTGCCCGGCTGAAAAGACTTCCATATCATAGGTCAACGCTGAGGTGAAACCCAGGTCGCCCCCACACAAGCGCGCTATGCGGAAGGGTAGTTCAAGAGCTTTGAGTAAACCAGCAACATATGCAACCATCTCATCAAGCGTTTGATATGAATCTTCTGGATTTCTGATTTGAACTATTTCAACCTTGTCGAACTGGTGYAGTCTGTTTAGTCCTTTAACATCTTTGCCATAGGAACCCGCTTCCCTGCGGAAACAGGGCGTRTAAGCTGTGATCTTSACGGGTAGATCCTCAGATTTGAGGATCRTATCACGAAATAAGTTGGTGAGAGGAACCTCCGCRGTAGGAGATAGGTATAAGTTGTCCGTTTCTACATGATACATCTGTCCCTCCTTGTCAGGCAGTTGGCCTGTTCCGTATCCTGATTCTTCATTGATGAGCACGGGAGGCTGTATTTCCTGGTATCCATTCCCTGTGGCATTGTCAAGAAAAAAATTAACCAGGGCCCTCTGCAAACGTGCTCCTTTGCCTTTATAGACCGGGAAGCCACTTCCGGTTATTTTGCTACCCAATTCAAAATCTATAATGTCATAGGTTGTRGCCAGGTCCCAATGTGGTTTGGCATTTTCTCCCAGATTGGGAATATCACCGTGCTCCTCGRTAATCTCATTGTCCTCAGCAGATTTYCCCCCSGGAACCGACTCATGGGGTCTGTTCGGGATATCAAGAAGAATGACTTTGATCTGTTCTTCTRTTTTCGATAGTGAATTACCCAGTTCCTTGACTTGCTCCTTTAGTGCAGGTGCATYTTCCTTGAGTTTATTGGCCTCCTCKACCCGGCCAGTTTTAAAGAGCTCACCAATCTTTTTTGAGCTTGCATTTTGTTGGGCCAGTAGTTCATCCAGTTCTCCCTGTGTMGACTTTCTTTGCTCATCTAAGTCCAGCACTTCCTGRATCTGTGATTCGCCATCATAATTTCTAACCTTGAGACGTTTTATAAGCTCCGCCCTTCCTGATTTTATTTGACTGACTTCTAACATGGCTAATGCCGGTAAATGTAAAGTTTTAAAAGGTTTAAATAAAAAATCCTGCTCCGCATGGCGTGAAGCAGGACTCTAATATTGTAATGAAGAATTTATTTCGTTGCCTCTGCTGGAACTACGGAGACAAATGACCTGTTGTTCTTCTTCCTTGCAAATTTAACAGTGCCATCAACCAAGGCAAACAAGGTGTGATCTCTTCCTAGACCTACATTTTTATCCGGATGATGTTTGGTGCCTCGTTGCCTTACGATGATGTTTCCCGCAATGGCATTTTGCCCGCCGAAAATTTTAACACCAAGCCGCTTGCTTTCCGATTCTCTACCGTTTCTTGAACTTCCAGCTCCTTTTTTGTGTGCCATGGTTTCTAATGATTTTGATCCTTATTTCTTCGGATCCTTTTTTGTTGTCTTTTTAGCTGCAGGCTTTTTGGCCGCAGGCTTTTTCTTGGCTACTGCTGCCTTAGGCTTAGCTGATGCCTTCGGTTTTGCTGTCTCCTTGTCGGCAGGCGCTGCGGTCTTTGCTGCTACAGCTTTTTCAGGCTTGGCTTCTGCTTTAGCACTTGCTTTAGATGAGCCCTTTTCAGCAATTTGCTCAATCTGAATCTCTGTGAAAAGTTGGCGATGTCCGTTCAGAGT
>NVRW01000025.1 GCA_002400975.1 Flavobacteriales bacterium
AACAGATCCACATGAATCGGTCACCGTAACGGTGTAAGATCCAGCTGTTAAACTCACGATATTCATGATTGAATCCCCATTAGACCAAGCGAAGCTATAGGGTCCTGTACCGCCAGACACGGTCAGGCTAACTGTGCCATCAGATCCACTGTTACAAGTGGCATCAGTTGGGGCAGATATTACCGAAARTGTGGTGGGCTCTGTAATCGTTGTGTTATTTGATCCTATGCACCCGTTAACATCAAACACATTAATCGTCTGCAGACCGGGGAACAATCCCGCTGCAATTGAATCCGTTTGACCATTGTTCCACAGATAATTATAGGGTGGAGATCCACCGCTCGGTGTGGCCGTAGCCGTTCCATCTCCCCCGCCATAGCAGTTTACATTTGTTGATGTAATGGCTACTATCAATAATGCTGGTTCATTAATGACTGCAATGTCCGCAATCGTCATTCCGCAGGCATCTGTAATGTTCGCCGAATATGTATTTGCAACCAGGCCAGAGATATCTTSGGTAGTTGCAGAATTTGACCATAAATAAGTGTACGGTAGTGTTCCACCGGAAACCGTAAGATCGACTGAACCATCGTTGCCTGAGTTACAGCTTACATCARSKGAYGTAAGTGTATGAGAGAGCATTGCTGGCTCTGAAACTGYAGCMGATGAAGTAACMACAGATCCACATGAATCGGTCACCGTAAYGGTGTAAGATCCAGCTGTTAAACTCACGATATTCATGATTGAATCCCCATTAGACCAGGCGAAGCTATAGGGTCCTGTACCGCCAGACACGGTCAGGCTAACTGAACCATCGGATCCGCTATTACAAGTGGCATCAGTTGCATCAGCTGTTACCGAAAGTGTGGTGGGTTCTGTAATTGTTATATTATTTGATCCGATACAACCGTTTACATCAAACACGTTAATCGCCTGTAGACCTGGGAACAATCCCGCCGCAATTGAATCCGTTTGGCCGTTGTTCCACAKATAATTATACGGTGGCGATCCACCGCTCGGTGTAGCCGTAGCCGTTCCATCCCCTCCGCCAAAGCAGTTTACATTTGTTGATGTAATTGCCACTGTCAGCAATGCTGGTTCAGAAATAATAATGGAGTCCATTGAAGAGATACCGCAGGAGTCGGTAATTGTAACGCGGTATATATTCGCATTCAAAATCGCTATATCCTCAGTGGTGCTGGATCCTGTATTGTTCCAACTATATGTGTAAGGCGGTGAACCACCGCTGACTGTCAGGTTGGCTTCACCATCACTTCCGCCATTACAMGAAACATYKRYTCCGGCAATCGAGCTCGTTATYGGGGATGGRTCRGATACTAYCGCYGTATCGTTGAGCGWGCAGCCATTGCTATCCGTTACCAGAACTGTGTAAGTTCCRGCTGACAATCCTGATATCGAATTGGTCGTATTCAAATTGGACCATAAGTATGTATAGGGAAGATATCCACTTGAWACGGTAACSGTYGYAGCGCCATTGGTGCCTGATATGCAACCGGTATTGGTAACGCTCATCGAACTGGATAGTAAAGGCTCGATTATATTTAKGCTGGTTCCAATCCAACAATCACTACCGTCTTGTATCATGACCGTATARGAACCTGCTTCAAGGCCACTTAAATCCTCTGTAAAGGAACTTCCRTTGTTCCAKGTCCACAGATAGACATAYGGYGTTGTGCCACCGGTAACWGTCAARTCAATTGAACCGTCACCGGCACCAAAACAGCTCACATCCACGGCCACCGAAGCAAGKGCCGGRGAGTTTGAATTTCCAACTGTSGCAGTTGCGGTTAGTGTACACRAGTTGGCATCAGTTATKGTTACCTGATAKGCRTTTGCGGAAAGKCCRGTTGCTGTAAGCGTAACCACGGAACCAGCATTGGCATCCCAYTGATAGAAATATCCRGGTGTGCCBCCAGTTGCRGAGACCGTYGCCATACCCGTCGCTTCYCCGCATTCACCTTCRACAATRTCAAAAGARGCGTCCATTTCATCTGGTTCGCCAACGGAACGGGTAATTACGCTCATACACGTTGAYCCATCAGTAACRGAAACGATRTAATTTCCRGCAATCAGACCAGATATRGCAGCAGTKGAGTCGCCATTAGACCAGYTGTATTGATAKGGGGAAGTTCCCCCGGTGGCAGAAACTGTKAGCGCGCCATCTGCATCACCGYTGCAAGTTGCATCACTGCTCGMAGAGATTACCAGTGTTGGRCCAGTTAAATCGCTGATCGCAGCRATGGCAGTTGCCATACAGCCRTTGGCATCGGTTACTGATACTGTATAGGAYCCTGAKGMAAGGTTGGATTCCGTTGTTGCTGATCCGCCTGAAGACCATGWATAGTTGAATGGAGCTACCCCACCGCTATCGATTGCAACCATGGCATTTCCATCYGATAATCCACAATTGGCACTTGTGGTTGATGTTGAKAYARARATTTCCWGTGCYTCBRTAATCGTGATAYTSGTATCMGAARAGCATCCCAATGCRTCMGAAATYGTAACGGAATAAATACCCGCTTCCAGACCTCCTGCAGTTGCTGTAGTTTGMCCATTGTCATCATCCCATGTGTAAAWATATGGGGATAAACCTCCACTAGCGGATACYRAAGCAGAGCCATCATTTCCTTCGAAACAGGTCACATTGGAAACAATYGATGGGACCGCATCTATCCCYGCRGATTCTTCAATATTAACAGATTGGGAGAAGGTCGTGGAATTGCCGCAACCGTTGGTAATRGTTACGGAAATAGAGTAGTTCCCAGCGGTAGAGAATACATAAGAGATACTGGGAGAAATAGTTGTMAGTGTGCCGCCATCACCGAAATCAAACTCATAGGAGGATCCACCAAATGCAATCATATTGATACTGGAACAGGTTGTATATCGTCCGGTGGTAGCAGGTGGTTCGAGTATCAATCCACCATCGACAAGCAAATTGCTGTTGATTGAGATTGTGATTGAATCCTGCGTACTGTTTCCACAACTATTTGTCAAAGTAAGCTTAACTGTATAGGAACCMGCTGCGCTGTAGGCGTGTTTGATCACGGTCATTGTGACGCCCGCTTCATCCATGAATTGTTCRGTTGCYKYTCCGGAGGATCCATCRCCAAAGTCCCACAKGTTATCACTTGCCGTACCTTCAAAATAAAATACCACGGCATCGCCVGGACAACCAACACTGTTTGTTGATGCCAGGGCGCCGAAAGTATTTGCATTAAGBGTTGGTGCAGCATTATTGACGATGTTGATGGGCACTGTTACCATAGCCGCATCACCACATGAGTTCAATATGGTTACGGATGTCGTATAGTTGCCAACCGAGTCAAAGGCGTGCAATGCTCCCACGCCAACMGTGGTATCTATGCTTCCATCCCCAAAGTCCCAGATATAGGTRTAATTCTGCCAACCCGCTGACCAGCTGGATAGCAGGAATGATACAYCATCKCCRGGGCAGTAGGCKGCAAATTGAGTTTTGATCTGGGGGGCTTGTACAATAGCACTGGCATTTACAWAAACCATCGGAAACAATGTTGTGCTGTTTCCACATCCGTTGGTAATGGTTACCGCTGCGTTGTAGGTTCCCGCAACATCATAACTGTGCTGAATAGACGGTCCGGTAGTAGTAACKGTATCSCCGTCACCGAAATCCCAAAAATAATTACTGAAYCCTTGTTCAGTCCTTAAGGTCACCAGTTCACCCGGACATGCATCCCATGGTTCCACCCAGTAGTTCATCCAACTGGGAAAGGCTGTAGTAGTATCAACATTAACAATAGCTGTGAATGTACTGTCRTTTCCACAGTGGTTGGTTATCGTTACTTCAACATCATAATTACCCAGGGAGCTGTATGAGTGATTSGCCTGCGCAGATCCGAAGGCGGAAAACCCATCACCAAAATCCCAGAAGTAGGATACATTACTRGTGTCGGTGCTAAAGTTGACAACCTGAYCCGGGCATATTGGATTTGGATATACATTGATCCATGCCCAGATTCCGACATTATCATCGATRGTCACCRTRGTYGACATGGTRSTGTCTTTTCCGCAATARTCAATGAACTTTACAGAAACGGTATAAGTGCCCGCACCGGCAAAAGCATGTTTTACDTTGGAGGATGTATTGGAATCGAGGGATGACCCATCACCATAATTCCAGACATAAGCCGCATARCCYTGAGCYGCRTTGAACGTTACCTGCTCACCCGGACACCAGGGCATTCCCATTCCWGGCCATAARCTGAGCCAGCCAAATTGCTTGTTATCATCAATTTCAACCGATCTRTAAAGTGTSGTGTCATTTCCACARAARTTYGTYACGGTTAGCSMKACCGTATAAGTTCCAGYAGCTGCGTAYGCGTGRCTCATCGACTGAAAGGAGCCGGAATCATTGGGWGTGCCATCTCCGTAATCCCAGACGTAKGAGGGAAAGCCCCATGGGCCATCCAGGTTCACCATTTCACTTGGGCATGCGGACATTGAACCACTTTGATACCATACATACARGTTCACCCAATTCGGTATTTTCAAGTTGCCATCGATCTTGATGGAGTCATACAACACTGTATCCAGGCCACAATAGTTAATTAACYTGAGCGATATYTSGTAATCCCCGACTGTAGKGTAGTTATAGGTTACATAGGMATTGYTGGTAGTATCAAGATARCCRTCTCCGAAATCCCACTCATAAGATGCATATCCCCAGGCACCGTATACATTAATATCTTCTGCAGGACAAGCCGGGTCTGGAAAGGCGGAAAGGTAAACCCAACTTGAAATTGGTTGATTGTTGAYCACRCGRACGGTATCGAAAAGAGTYGTGTCGTTTCCRCACAGTTGGTTGATCTTGACAGAGACCAGATAGACTCCTACACTGTTRTACTTGTGRCTGATATAACTMGATCCGACRGYCTGATTTCSATCKCCAAAATCCCATTCATAYGATACATAACCCCAGGAGGCATTGAAGTTYACGTTCTCATTTGGACAGACCGAGGCTGGATAGTAGTTAACATAYAAGGGGGRAAAGGGAGTGTATCTTACAATCAGCGTGTCGTATAGYGTAGTGTCAGCGCCACAATAATTGACAATCTTAAGAGATATGGGATATGTTCCCAGGTTGGGATAAACATGCGAAGCTGTGCTGGTAGTCGTGGTTAACAAGGGACTACCATCACCAAAATCCCACGTGTAAAACTGGAAGCCGCTGGACGAATTAAAATCCACGTTACCGGGACATGCTGGATTGGCGCTTAGATAGTAGYTTAGGAAACCGGGGAACGGCAARTTGTTATCRATGTTAAYRAYGTYAATGAGCGTCGTATCATTGCCGCAAAGATTTGTCATCTTCAAACTCGCTGAATAGGTTCCTACACCGGTATAAACATGGTCATTGAACGCATCTGTCCCCGTTTCAATGGGTGWGCCGTCGCCAAAATTCCATTCRTAAAAGGGGTATCCCCAAAYTCCKGACAAATAGATGCTTTCAAAAGGACAAGCTGGATTTGGATATGCATATAGGTTTGACCACGATGGGAAGGGTACAGATGAGTTGATATTTACRGTAGCCGATATTGTTGTGTCATTKCCACAGAAYTGKGTCATTGTCACCGAAGCAAGATAKGTTCCCAGCGATRGGTAYACATGATTTTGAAACGCATTGATATTTGTGTCTAYCGGAGATCCGTCACCGAAATTCCATACATAGCGCACATATCCCCAAGGGGCAGAGAGCGTRATGTTCTCTCCCGGACATGCRGGTGTAGGRTWCACAAAAAGAGACATAGGCGGGAAAGCCGGATATTGAATTGTTTGGGTCATGGTCAAAGTCGTGTCATTCCCACAGAAATTGAATACTTGTACYGATACAAGAAAGTTTCCCTCCGAAGTATACTTATGGTTTATATAGGCATTTGAAGTGGTAACGGTATCGCCATCTCCAAATATCCAGACATAGGAGGCAAACCCCCACGGGCCGTAAAAGCTGACAGATTCATTGGGACAAGCCGGGCTGGGCCATGAGCTTACATTCACCCATGTAGGAATAGGCATGAAGGAATTGATTGTGACGGTAYTGGAAAGTGTCGTGTCAACTCCTCCACAAATATTCAATATGGTAACTGATGCAATGTATGTGCCGGGGGTTGAATACTCGTAATTCATCCAACTATTGAAGCTGGTATCTTTGGGACTTCCATCCCCTTTGTCATAGACGTAGGCCTGGTAACCCCAGGGAGCATAGAAGGAAATAGGCTCACCCGGACAAGCATCCAACGGCCATAGATACAATTGGTCCCAACTGGAAATGCCATTGACCGTTACAGTTTTTGATGAGTATCCTAAAGGCCACATCAAAATATTGAATACCTGCATCTGAACCGTATATGTTCCGTTATTCACATAAAGATGGTTGATATTTACCGTATTGGTGTCCTGTACCATTGGGGTTCCATCGCCGAAGGTCCATTGATAGATATAGGCATCTGGATCCGTTGTMAGATTGTTGCACGTGACATTTAACGCTGTACATCCGGATTGAGGGGACAGGCTAAAATCGATAATTGTAGGTTGTCCAATACTGACGCCTGGAAGCAATGCAACAAAGAGAGCAACMGTGAAGTAGTACAGYGTCYTCCTGATAATGGCCTGACGCCATGAGTAGAGGTAGAGATTTTTCATATRGCAATATTSKCAGACAATTCCCGAGAAATTGAGACCTGACTGTGSGGTGGACAGGTGCGAAAAACACAACAAGTTCAGTTAAGAAGATGAAAGAATTTCAATTAGATATACGTGCCAACCAACCGTGAGTTGTGTTTCATCTGTCAACGTAAATAGCCAATCTGGATGCTGTAAAAATTCGGACAAAAAACGCCGGTGAACGGACCTTTGCCCAATTTTACCACAGCGGTAGCGTTACTGTATCAATGCCTTTTTAACTGATGTTCCCTTAGATGAAATAACCTGAATATAGTACAATCCCGGGCCAGCATCGGAAAGGTCAAGCTCCTCCCTCAACTCACAGGCAACTGACCTGAGAATGCGCTCAAAGAGGAGTTGGCCTTGAATGGTAAATACATTCAATGTCGCAAAATCCAGCGCTGGAGTTGATATTATAATGCTGAAAGCTCCTGTAGGTAGGTAAGTTGGTAGTTTGTAAACTAAGGATAAGGGGCAGGTGCTGGAGGTATTATGGTGGAGGTTAAGGGCTCTATCTCAGCACAGTTACATGTCCAATACCTTGATGAAGTATTTGATACTCGTCCCTGTAAATAGTCATCCATACGTACACATCCATCTGTGCCTTGCCACTTCCGGATTGATCAACTCCATCCCAGGGTTCCCCATGGTCGGTATAATAAATTTCTTCTCCCCATCTRTTRTAAATCCACAATTGRAGCTTGGAGTAATCRATGCCAAATCCCCTTGGAATGAAATAGTCATTCAAGCCYCCTCCACCTGGAGTGAACGTATTCGGGACAAACATGATATAATCTCCTTTAATCCTTACATCTTTGGTGATGCTRTCGAYACATCCATATTGCGAGCAGATCCATAATTGTACTGGATAGGTTCCAGCGCTGTCCGAGGGGAAAGTGAACTGKGGAYTCTGACTGGAATCRACCCCAAGTGTGTCAAATTGCCAACCCCAACATGAAGAAGAARTACTTTGRTCAAAGAAATTGATGGTCGGTGAGACCGTCGTTCCCACCCAGGGGYTGGCRATAAAATCTGCATTSGGGATAGGATAGACGTTRATGTAYCCCAATTTGGTTATGRAGTTAATACATCCGTTGTTATCGGTGATCGTGAGGGTAACATCAAAYGACCCCGCACTGTCATAATCATGCGCAAATGGGGTATYGCTGGTTCCRGTTCCATTGCCAAGATCCCATGAACTTGATATTACATCAGGTGATGTGTTGCTAAATTGTACGTTRATCGGCTCACAACCRTCAATAATGTCAGAACTGAAATCAACAATTGGAAGGGCATTTACAATAATATCGTGAGCAACATAAAASARACACAAATTGGCATCAGTTATCGTCACRTCATAGGTMGTATTTACCATAGGAGTAAAGGAATTGGAAGCSGTTGGATTTCCGGTGGGTGACCAATTATATGAATACCCCGGAGTTCCACCGGAAGTTGCAACATCAATTTTTGCAATATCTCCTTCGCAAATCGAGGTTGGTCCGACAATGGAGGCTGTAAGAACCGGTGGCTCGTTCAATATTACCTGGGTGGAAAGTGTGCACCCATTGACATCGGTAGCGTCCATGGTGTAGGTAACRTTACCTGACAATCCTGTCGCAGTMAYGCCTGTACCMCCGGYGGGCGACCATAAATATACATAGGGTGMCATGCCATCYGTTACCAATACGGTYGCRCTACCATCWGCRAATCCATTGCARGATGGTTCTACAGTRCCCGTTATRKTTGCTGTCATSGCCARGGGCCCTGTAATGRTMGTATCRGCTGTTGTTATGCATCCAGTCGAATCTGTTACCATCACGGTATATAAAACGCCGCCGCTCAAATTTGTTCCGGTAGGTCCGGYACCGCCTACTGGCGACCACCAATAAGTATAGCTGCCCAATCCSCCWGTGACGYTTACRGTTGCATCTGCATCGAAGGTATTAAAACATGATGGTGGAGTAGTGTTGGTGATGGYAGCAAYAAGAAGRGGAGGWGCAGTTAAGGTGATCACATCTGCACTGCTACAACCRTTGTCATCAGTAACGATCACATTGTACAGCACRCCAGCACTCARGCCCACTCCGACTGAACCRTTGCCACCTGCCGGGGACCARACATAGGAATAGGCTCCTGTTCCTCCRCTAACRGAARCWGTCGCRGTTCCATCCGTTGAAGGAGCGCAGGAAGGATTYAGAGAATCCGTAATTGTGGCYACCAAYAGAGGCGGCGTATTTAAYGTAACTGCCACCRCATCAGAACAATTATTGGAGTCCGCTATTGTTACGGTATAGGTTACCCCTCCGCTAAGATTCGTTCCAACATTGCCAGTTCCCCCTGATGGCGACCATAAATAAGTATAAGCCCCGGTCCCCCCAGTAACAGAGATCGTCGCAGTTCCATCCGTGCTTGTGAAACAGGTAGGATCTGAACTCGCGGTGACAAAACCCGCTACGGGTTGAGGGTTAACCAGTGTAACAACATCTGAAGCGGTGCATCCATTTAAGTCCGTCACATTTACAGTATAGGGGATACCTCCGCTTAGTCCGGTTTCAAGTGGGCCAACTCCGCCAGTTGGTGTCCAGGAATATGTATACGCCCCCGTACCACCAGTTGCTACCACAAGAGCAGCGCCGTCCGTCGATGTGTCACAGGAGGGATTCATGGCCGAGGTAATAATGGCAATAAGGGGCGATGGCTCCAATAGTACAATGCTGTCGGTGCTAATACATCCRGCTGAATCGGTAATGGAGAYGGWATAGGTAACTCCTCCATTTAAACCTGTAGCCGCCGGRCCATTTCCACCTGMAGGYGACCATGAATAAGTATATGGCSCCGTTCCTCCRATTGCAATAGAAGTGGCTGTYCCATCAGTTGCKCCCGTGCAGCTTGGATCGATAGAACTGGTTATATCTGCAAGAACATTTTGGGAGTTAAAGAAAAATGGAATTGYACAARTATTRGAGRTTGCATCAATRATSGTAACGGTATAATTGRTTCCKGCGCAGAGGCTTGTCCCCGTACTACYAGTACCCCCTGAAGGAGCCCAATTATAGGTGAAGGGCGGAGTTCCATTGGTRATGCCAACMGTAGCAGAACCGTCACACCCTATATTACAGGATGGATCSGTTACGGAAGCAATAAATGGACCGGTTAGGGTAACCTCTGTGGTGTCKGTGACGATAATAGTAGAACCATTGCAATCAGTATAAACAGCACTTGCTATATACGTCGTCGATGCTGTYGGGCAYACATTCAATGGATTTCCAGTRCCGATCAGGTTGTTGGAGGCATCGTACCAGYTAACCTGGTARTTGGGAGGCCCATCAGGAGTAAACCGCCATGCTTCATTGGAAGCACTCCAGCCTCCRGTATTCCTCCCAATGGGGGTAACACCGGCTGAACCAKTGGRGTTTTGCAAACCGATTACCGCATTTCCCGAATTCCATGTGGAGCAAGTTGGTTTATCGTCGATATAAACTTCTATTACATTGGTGGTTTCATAAAGAACAATTTGCTGTGTGGTTGTCAGGTTGTTACAGCTAAAATGGGGTACGTCGWAGAAGTTGATAACTACWGTGCGGCAYGGAAATGTYCCCAGAACWGCAAAGTTAATGTCGTTTCCAGCTCCAGTCCAGGTTATAGAGGGATCAATATCGTGATAAGCACCGTTAATRGAATTGTTATAGATTCCGCCKGGAGGTGGGCCGGGAGTTGGAATAGTTGCGGCAAATGACCAGGCACACCATCCACCTGCCATTGATATATCAAAGGATAAAAGTCCATTTGCACCTATGATAAGCTGGTTATAGGAGTTTTCATAAAAGCAAAAATCGAAAGGTAAATTAACCACACTCGACCATTGATCATCAATTCCGATAAATATTGAAGAACCTCCGGTAAACCCAAATGGTGGGGTATAKGGAATGCTCGTAACCAGATACGTTGMGGTGGAACCAGTTTCAAGGAGAGTGGCAGTCAGGTCYGTGCAGGTGGCACCACAGGGAAGAGATGTATCAGGCCCRGCTGTAACATTAGGGCATCCRGGGGCCTGACYTTGTGCYTCCCAAATGGTTRTCAAACACARSGTAAKGGTYAATRCACTTATCTTCCAATTTGCAATCAACATCRYGKGTGTCTGTTAACAATAYGRATRGARMGTYTSTTTGGTTGCTKMTRGAATAATYAATGKTGCKSCAARMTAYTYAWACYRATYGCYCWGGTTAKCWTWTYNGCAATWATACKRYWMNTTTACCSGTCWMTRYYRRAATMRTGRRSRTTTNNAGATCAGTGAAGATACTAAATTGTTCTGTTACCTTRGGTCAGAAATGGACAAARCGCAGGAATTGRKTGCTCTTTRTTTTWGSMNAACCCAATGTTTTTYRGCTARTGTRTAATGTGTTGGSYAGGAATCAATTGTATTTRTGATTTTCGATTTGTGATTTATGRGTTATGATTTYGGGTTTGATSATTCAAGTACTATTTTTGATTKCACYATAYTSAGATTATGAAAACTTCAGCATTTGTCATTGCCCTGCTTTCCAYMCAATTTGYAACAGCCCAARTCACGCCTGTATATACTATTCARGGSAGTGGWWYATCTAGYAGTTTRGTSGGCAGCACRGTTCTYACRGAGGGYGTGGTAACGGCCAGTTTTCAATCCGCTARYCAATTGGATGGCTTTTTYATMCAGGACACCYTGGGTGATGGCAACCCYYTGACKTCWGATGGAATATTTGTGTATGCGCCTKCCGCTAYYTTGGTAAATCCCGGAGATTTTGTAGTTGTRCGGGGAGMYGTAGAAGAAARTTTCGGACTTACCCGTTTAAACAATATAGACTCATTAACAATMYTGRCCAATAACGTAAGCTACGKATCTGTTGACATCAGTTTGCCCGTAACAGCYGTAGATGATTTGGAACCTTTTGAGGGTATGTATRTTCGTTTTCCACAAACCTTATACATAACCGATCATTACAATTTGGGCAGGTATGGGGAGATTAGCTTGTCATCAGGGACAAGACTGCCTCTACCCACAAATATTATTGACCCAAACGATAACCCGGCTACCGGAAACTCTTCTTCMGGAAGTTCCAATGTRGGCGCTGTTACCGCGCAAGATGATCTAAATGCCAGAAATCAAATATTGATTGATGATGGCAGTGGCGTGCAAAACCCAAATCCTATTCCYTACATCAACCCTGCAGACAGCACACTGAGAACVGGAACAAGCACTGATGGTATTATGGGCTGTTTATCTTATGCGTGGAGTAAATATCGTCTCCAGCCTTATCCCGGTCCTTCCTTTACTTATGCTCCCAGGCCATCTGTACCCACATTGAGTGGTGCGAATATAAAAGTGGCRAGTTTTAATGTGTTAAACTACTGGACAACATTGGGAGATAGRGGTGCCAGCGATGCSGCTGAACTGATCAGGCAACGAGATAAATTGGTCGCCGCTATTGAAGCGATGGACGCCGACATTGTTGCTATTATGGAGTTGGAGAACAACGGTTCTACAGCCCTGGACGATTTACTCGTTGGTATAAACGCGAAGATGGGCAGTGGTACGTACGAAAAAGTACCGTTTCCTTCTTATGTGAGCTCGGATGCAATACAGGTAGGCATGATCTATAAACCCGTTTCGGTTAGTTTGATAGATACGGCTTTGGTTAGCCAAAATTCTATTTTTGAGTTCCCTCCTTTTGCACAGACTTTTCTTGCCGGCGGTGGCGTGTTTTCCGTTTTTGTCAATCACTTTCGCTATAAAGGATGTATTGGCGCAACGGGCCTGGATCTGGACCWSGGAGACGGACAGAGTTGCTTCAAYGATARGCGCAGGCAGCAAGCTCAGGAGGTGCTTAATTTCATTTCTCAAATACAGACCTATAGYGGGGATAATGACGTYTTAGTGGTRGGCGATCTSAAYGCCTATGCRCAGGAAGATCCWATTGAYATTCTGCGCACKGRRYTGGATTATCTTCTGCCKGATTCAATCCACAGTTTCCTCTAYTTTGCGCAATGGGGGGCCYTDGACCATGCCTTTAGYACRAGCAGTCTTACCTCSCAGGTGACGGGTGCGGAGGTGTGGAACATCAATGCTGATGARCCRAGAATAATAGATTACAACAGCGAGTTTATAACGCAGGAYCTTTATGCGCCCAATCCGTACAGAAGTTCGGACCAYAACCCCCTGATKATAGGTATTAACCCKGATCCGGATACGCTTCCAACGGGGATGGGGGAGGAGACAAGATTTGATATCCGTTAYTATCCGAACCCCGCTSAAAATGAGGTGTTCGTTCGCACARCCGGCTTTCCTGTAAAGGAGATATTCCTAAAGGATGCSTTGGGAMGGGTAATAAAACACAGTKTGGTGAGCMMTTACRTTACCCGCTTAAGTTTGAAAGATGTGGCACCCGGCCTTTACTTTATCCAAAGTATGGGTGATAAAGGCAAACTTGTTACTATTGGCAAGCTCATTAAGAGATGAAGGAATGGGGATGTTTTGTTTTTGACCATAAGTACGTAAGATTGTGTTGCTGAGAAGTCTTGTAAAAGGGATACCCACAACGAAAACATGCTGCTATCCCGCACCCGGAGACCGGATATCTGTATATTTATTACGCATATAACGAGTTGTACAACATAGCCCGTTGTAATTCGAAGAGAGGTGCTATTTTAGACGACCAGTGCGTTACTCCACTTTTGGACTTTCTGCTGAGTTCAAAAAGGTATAACGTTTTATACCTTTAACTCGTAAGGTGGGAAAGTATGCCTTGCTACAAATTCTGGTCAGGAGCTATACAAATATGAAAACGATCCTATCTATTCTTCTTGTTCTCGTGGAATTGACCTGTGTAAGAGGTCAGATCGCAGGATCGTCCTATGGTGATGGCAGTCACAAATCTCGCGATCAGATTAAAATCAACTTTCAGACGAATGGTAAGTTCTCTGAGACCAGCGCTGAAGACTCCATAGCACGCAGCGGTACGTGGAAATTCGAAAAAGACACTTTAACTCTTCAGCGAAACCGCCCGCCGTTTAAAGAACAATTTGTATTCAAAGATACGCTAACCTTAATCTCAATTTTGAAGATCAATCCGTTAATATTACGAAGAAGGGAACGTAGTAGCCTAAGAAACGGAGGGAGGCGAGAATATAACTATACTAGGAAGGGAAAGTTGAAGAGTATTAATACTTATGACGAACGTTCTCGGCTAAGAATAATCCGTTCATTTGGTCCCGGTAACAAATACAAGAATGTACCTTACCATGGACACGGTAAAAAGCTATTTAGATTTAGAATACGTCCCCGCAAGAGAATTAGTTTTGGTCCTTACTCACTGGGTGGCGATCTGCGATTGTACAACATTGGCTTAAAGCAATACCGCGTAACCTGTTTATGTAACTTGGGTGAGTAAGTGTGCGTTAGGTAGGTATCTGAACGTGAGGCGCCACTACGCAAACCCGGGCCGTTATAACTAATAGGGGGCGAAGACTTTTGGAATAACACTCATGCGAGATAGTCCTTTTGAACCTGAACGGTACGTGAGGGTCAGTATTGTAAGTATTGTTAACGGCAGACTAGCAATCCTCTGAAACTAAAATCCAGTTAAGACGTTAACTTTGTATAGAACCAAAGCTAATTGCTATGAGTACGGCAGAAATCAGGGAAAAGCTTCATCAGTTGATCAATAAAGCTGATGAACGGTTTATTAAGATGGTATATGCTCTTGCTAAAGAGTACCAGGAGGATGATTTTGAATTAAGCAGTGAACATCAGAAAATACTGGATGAAAGACTTGCTTTACACAAAAACAACCCAGATTCAGCTTCTGATTGGAACGATGCAAAGGGGAGGATCGCAACGCGATTATGAGCTACAGAATATTTGTTACCTCTGAAGCGGAACTTGACGCTTTAGAATCTGCAATATGGTATAATGAACAGAGTGATGGATTAGGGGCTAAATTCTTAGAAGCCTTAGATATAGAGATCGTTTATATAAAGTCCAATCCTGAGCTATTTGCAGTTAAATACAAAGAAACAAGAGTAGCGCATGTTAAGAGATTTCCCTACGGAATCCACTATATTATTGAAACTGAGAGGATCGTTATCCTGGCGATATTACACACAAGTCGAAATCCTCAACTCTGGAAAGATAGATAACAAAATGGTTGTTTGAGTGTTCGCCCACACTTCCATTGCATTTACATGGGTGAATCCTGCTATAGAGTTGCCCCCCCCTACTACTTACAACAATTGCTAAGACAACATGCCGTTAGGGTATGCGACTAAAGCAAAGGTTGTTTTTCTATATTTGGTAAAGGCCCCTTGAATGCCTGCCTTGGAGATCAGAGTGAATGAGTAGCAGCAGATCTGTGCTGTTTAGAACACACGTTTCTTGGCAGGGCTGTTGTGCAACATTAAAAATAAACATAATTGACCGCTCAAGAAATAAGAAAAGAATTTAAAGAATCTGTCGGAAATGAAAAATACAATCACTTTGTACTGACTCTTTATGAAGCGTTTCCTTTAAGAGATAGACTATTTTTTTGGCAAGAAGAATTACTTRGCAACTTTTCGAATGAATATAATATTGAGCCAATTAGTYTCGAAAATATTCATAAGATATTTAACCATTGTCCAATCCATAACTTTGAACTGAAAAATGACTCTGTACTGATTATTGATGTGAATGAAATAGTTCCTAAAATATCGTAYGAAAAAGAAAAAGAAATTTTTCCAATGKCGAATATGAACGCACCAAGAGACTTGGARAGATTTAATTACCCTAAAAATGTTGACGTTGTCTATTGTGAAATATGCAGAGAGACAAGAAAAAATATATAATTGAATCAAAAAAGTTGTGCAATATTTGAAATGACATTTGAAAGCTGATCAAGGGATAAGGTAAGCTGATGTTGATCATCGGGTGAACCCGGCGGGACAAATGTCGAAATTTTTCAGGGGTTGAAACGGTTGTTTGATCTGAAGGCACTTCTTCAATTGCAGTCTGCCTGATTTTTTGGAAGGTTACAAAATCATATAAAGTGATTAAAAACTAACTTCCCGTATCCTATGATGCTGACCCCTCCTAACAAGCAGCCAGACCTTTTCGGAGGTGGATTTGAGGACGCTAAACGAGCTTCTGGATGCGGGTAACGAATTGGATTAATGCAGCAGACCTTTATTCGCTAATTACTATTCTTTGTGTTGCAAGAACGGTTGTTTTACTCCGTAACTCCACAATGTATACACCTTTGCTAAGTTCATTTCTTTCAATCACATGTGCTGAATTGATATTCTTGGTTAATCGCACTAATTTCCCACTTAGATCATAAATAGAGAGGTCAAATTTATTTGTATTGTAATCCTGGACAAGCAAAATTGAATGCTCATTAAATGGGTTTGGGAAAATAAACATTCGCGGCACTGGACTGAGCTTTTCTATAGCTGTACTCAGCACGTTAACGGTCTGACAAAGCGAATCAGTTCCACATGCACTGGAGACTGTCAGGCAAACTGTGTATATTCCGGGGCTGGCATAGGTATGCATAGGATTCTGAAGTGACGAAAAAGCACCATCACCGAAATCCCAAGACCATTGATCTGCAAAGACACTGTTATCTGTAAATGAAACATCAGAATTGTTGGAAACATAACCAAAAGCACTTATTACGGATCCGCTGGTGCAGGAACCATATTTAACAGTTGCTATGCTGTAGTAATTTTGATATTGATGTGAATATCCGGTTCCAGCGAATCCACCTGTCGGGTGATAACTAAACCCTGTGAGAACATCCTTGCCCAATGATACTCCGTCATAAACATCGTCGCCTATTATAACCCCGCTCGTATCATATTCCCAAAGTCGATAATTTCCGCTATCGTTACCCGCTACCAGAATATTACCATTCCCCAAAATCTGAATGGCCACCGGGTTTGCCGATTCATTGCTGTATAGCCAATAGCCGACATTCACGCTTACTGTATCTTCCCACACTCTAGTTCCGCTCACTCCATATTTGATTAGGAAGTACGAGTTCGGTTCAAAAAGAAGGCTGCCACTGCTGGAAGCGGAGACATAAGTGTAGCCGACATTATCTGCTGTAATGCGCCATCCTACCCGATGTTCATCACCTGTACTCGCATAATAGATGTCGTTCCATAATAAATTGCTGTCAGTATCGAACTTTAGTGTGATACACGGCGCATACTGTCCTATACCGCTCTTATAACTGCTACCAGTCACATAACAATTTCCATTTTGATCAACGTACAGATCATTAATTCCCGTAGTCAGTGGATCAATTCCATCAATATGTTGCCAGGTCGTACTCCATAGTACGGTTCCTGTAAGAGAGACTTTTGAAATCCCTATTTTCCCATACTCCTGATAGGCAACATACAAATTGTCTGAATCGTCCATTCCAAGGAATCCTTGTTGATGGCCAGAATTCACGTAACTCCCAAATCGCAATTCCCATAGCAAATTGCCAGTGGCATCCAGCTTGGTCAACAATAAATATACTGGGTTGCCAGACATGCTGGTATTGCCTACAGAACCGGCTACGTATGTATTTCCCTGGTCATCAAACTCAATGTTCAGTCCTCTACTACTTTCTGCAGGATCTACATTATAAGTGTAATTCCACTGCTCAACACCTTGTGCGTCATATTTGATAGTAGTCATGGCCTCTTGCCAATTTGCATAACCCGTGTAACCGGTGACGTAAATATTTGAAGAGGCATCAACAGCTATGCTTAGTGGAAAATCATCTTTCGAGGCGTTAAACGTATTGGTATAATTAGCAACCCATAGCAAATTACCCTGGCTATCATATTTTACCGTACCATAGTCATATCCGTCATTTGCCGTGTAAATTTCACCGGTAACATACACATTGCCAACAGCATCAACAGCCACATCTCTTCCTCGAAAATTGTTGGGGCTGGGGGGTGAAAACGTAGCGGTCAAGATAGTATCACCTATAGGATCATATTTTACCGTGACAATATCAAGATTTCCCAGTTGATTCATCAAGGCGCCGGTTACATGGATATTTCCGTTTGCATCTGTAGTCAGGTCGCCAACTACATCATCACCGCYGCCTACCCCTGTAATGGAGTCCGTCCACTGCAGCATACCCGTGGAATCATATGTTGCAACCAAAAAATCATATTCTCCAGCTTGATTCTTTGCGTTGCCAGCGATCGCAATATTGCCATTCGGCACCAATGTTAATCCTAACACAAAATCAGATTGGGTTGCAAGATCCAATCTTTGGTCCCATTGAAAATTACCTGCCAAATCAATATGCAATAAAAGCATATCGTAATTTGTTGTGTCACCATAACTCCACCCCGCTACGTATATTCCATTTCCTTCATCTAGTACCATTTCAATCGGTGTATCAAATCCGGCGAACGGAGAATCGTAGAGATTCACCCAATTGATATTACCGGATATCGGATCGATCTGTAATGTTGCTATATCTGGTCCAGTGAAAAATAATTGGGCTCTCCCGGTAACGTATATATTGTTGTCGTCATCTATTATAATATCCACAGCTATCTCGGGCTTATCAGATCCCCCGTCGTAAATTGTCGTCCATATAGCAGTACCCAGAGAATCATATTTAACAATTATAAAGTCGTCTTTGGTCACGCTGGAATAAGTTGTTCCTGCAACATATATGTATCCCAGGTCGTCTACTTCAACGCCAGCAGGTATATCTTGATCTGCTGAGTCGGCAACAGCAACCCATTGCATTGACCCTGTAGCATTATATTTCAGGGTAACGATTGCCTCGTTGTTCATAGTGCTGGAACCCTCAAACAGTATAATTACATTACCCTGAAGATCAACCGTTAGGTCTACTGGTGTATTGGTATAACCTCCCCAACTATATTCATTTTCCCACATCATCATTCCGTTCGCATTATACTTGATGGTTACAACGTCATACTGGATGGAGCCAGTTCTGGTCGATCCCAATACATATAGATTGCCTTGTTGATCGATATGTAAATCAGCTGGATAAGCTTCATTGAGACTGCCCGAATTATATCTTCTAATCCATTGTTGTTTACCAGAAGCAGAGTACTTGATCAAGACAATGTCACCAGCACTTTCACCAAGCACATAGAAGTTGCCATTCGCATCAGTCTCAATGAAAGAAGCCTTATCATCTGTAATACCATAGGTGTAATACCGTTCTACCCATTCCTTCTGAAATTGAGTGTATCCTTGTAGGCATGACAGGACCAGTAGGGCCGAACAGAGTGATGTTAACACTCTGGTATAAGCAATGGTTTTCATCTTGGAATAATTTTAAGGTAGTTGATTCCCAATGAACCACATTTCAATTGAGATCCAGCAGAATATGACTAAGGTACCCTTATTTATTTGTTTGTTCTGTRGGCTGTATTGTACAACGATCCTACTATACGGTGTGGTTGCCATTAGTTACGATGAAGGTCCAGTACGCATTTCTGCAACGGAACCGAGGCTAAATTCCGAACATGGGTTCTCTTTGTCTCACTGGCACCAAGGTTAGTTAAGCGACAAATGCGGGGTGCCTACCAGGTAAAATATTCCTAATACGCTTAAATATAGGGCATTATGAGCAATAAGTGTTGAGTCTGCCTACCATACCTACAGCAGGTAAACCGGCMGGCAGGYTCCAYTRTTTACATCAKCTTRRCACACTGGTTAAATACCCCAAACAAGACCTGTTGACACCCTGCTCCGRTCTGTAAACTGACCAAACAGYTCTTGYTTATCGCCATAAAATATGTCTGAGCTCAAAAGCACTTGAACATTACTGCTCAACCAATAACTTACCTTTGGACGAAGCATTCCATCCTGGTGATTGGTACTGTGTACCCAAAGCGCCTCTGCCTTAAAGCTGTCGTTCATAAACTCCCGGGACAATAGGAGGGAAACATTCCATTCAACACGATCGCGATTATACGCAGGAACATCATCTATCAGGTAATTGGTAAATAGTTGTGCGCTGATGATGTTTTCTCCCTTAATCATATCCAATCCAATGGCGGAGCCGAGTTGATCGCTTTGCACTACGCCCATAACTGCATTGGGGTCAATAGATGGGAAATTTTGATCCAATGTATAGCCAATCTCACCTCTTAGCGTAACAAATTTGATGGGTTTGTTGAAGGTGGCCCCCAGCAGGTGATGTCGCTCATATTTAGGGTTTATCGTGATGAGGGGTTCCCCTGTGTCCATAAATGAAAGACTGTTGTAGAACACCGGAAAATCATCATAGTAATAGAAGTAATTGGCCGTAATGTCCCAGCCCTTTATCAATGCAGATAGCTTTATTCCTGCATCTGAATCCAATAGAAGATCAGTTGGTTTTTCGGTTGGTCCAAAGGTGGTTTTAATACCTGGAGGAGGCTCAGGAAACGCACTCTTCGGAAAATAGGGGGCTTGTGGATCAATCAGTACATGGTAGGTCTGATCAGGTATCCAAAGTAGCTGGACCTTCAGTTTTCTTAGAGGGAATTCAGCTTTCACAGACCATAATGGTATTCGGCTGTCCTCAAAATCATCCAAAATGAACTCCCTGAAATACTGGGGGTTGATCACATCCAGGAGCTTGAGCCCATCTGTTTCTCCCCATACGATTTGCTGTTTTCCTATCCGGAGATTTAGCGTTTTCCAAACTTTGGCGTGCAGGAACAGTTCTCTCAACTCCATTTCCGTTCGGTCACCAAKRAACCACCTTTTGTTAARGTCGGAAACCGAAACCTGRGASGGWTCMCCAGGYTCCAGGTTGTCRMKTRYMTCTGYGTAKAWYCTTCCCAATCCAACTAYCTTSARCTTCTTGTTGAATTTRTAYTCTAMTTSWGGCTTRARGGTGAACTCATACTTTTGGAGTTTCTGGCTRTYGAATTCATAARCWAYATCCATCTCAGATATTAAGCTGAAGYGYAGCTTATCCTTCCATTTCYGTTGCTGSGTATCCTGCGCCTGAACATATTGAATGCCYGGGAGAAGMAGCAGGGTGATATACCAAATTTTCATTCGCACCTTATCTCTCAATTGCATTGTTAAATCCCGTTAACCAGAGATTCTTCCGTAAAGAGGCCATCATCAATCGGTGTTTTATAATCGATGTTGGCAAATCTCAAGTACGTCTGATGGTTGGTCTTGTGGTTCATTACATAAAGCGTAGTAGCTGTCCATATTCCGTCAATTTTTTTGATGTCTTTAATCTGGAGCGTTTTTAAACGGTTGCCCTGTACATCCCAAAATTCAGTTTTCCGCACCATCCATAGTTCGGCATCTACCCATGATTTGGTTTTACCGTACTTCAGCTCTTTCTTCAATTTGTCAGTTTTGGGAATATTCTCCAGYACATAGCATTTATGCCCGTCRATAATTTCCGTACCAATCACTTTATGTGAATAGTCGGTCTCAGATATTTTRGAACCCAGGTTGACATCTTCATAAGTCAGGTCGGTGCCCAGAAAGTAATCTCCTTTTTCAGAACCYGAGATTCTTCGGGTTTTTCTCAGAGCGGGCAAATACAACCAACGATTGTCCTCCTTATCCACATAGTCGAATGTTAGAAATGCCGTTCCTCTGATATTTGTCGGACTTTGATAGAAGAACGCCTGGGCTTTATCCTTTCCATAATATTTGCGGAAGGATCTGGCCACCTGGGTCTTTTTTCGGCCTCTTTTATCAATGAGTTCAAGCGTGGTRGTTTGGGTTACAAACYGGCCATCATTGCGTTCATTGGTGTTTTTAACGATTGTTGATGCTGTGGGCAGCGATTGCGCGATGACCAGGCTCTGCACAGAGGTTAGCGCTATGGCGCAAAGTGAAACTGTTAGTGTATTCATGATATTAGATTTATTTAAGGGTTGATTGATTTTATTTTACGCTAATGAATTTGGGGTTTGTCAGGTATATCATTGCCGGCAATACCGTCATACTCGACAGGAAACTSGCAGTGACTGCTACCATTAGTAAAGCGGAGAATTGGATTAACGGAGTAACCGAACTYGTTAGCATTACCGAAAAGCCAAATACCAAAGCCATGAGATTGAATAACAGGGCTCTGCCCGTAGACTTATAGAATTCCCTGAAGGCCAACTCCTTTTCCAGTTGTTCTTCTTTGATAAAGAATATGAGGCGATCAATGGTGTGAATGGTAAAATCAACCCCCAGGCCGATGGCTATGGCAGCAAACATGGTGGTTCCCAATCCCAACCAAATATCGGTGAAGCCCATGACAGCATAGATCAACAAGATGGCCACTATTACTGGAAACACCGCGTATAAGCCAGCCACCCAGGACCTAAAGGAAAGGGAAGACACCAACAGTATCAACAACATGGCTACCCCCGCACCGAAGAAATGATTAGAGCCAAGGTTTTTAAGCCATTCGTAGTCRAGKGMWRCACTACCRCTYAGGGATGCTGAAATRTTTTCATCRTTAAAYTCWYYMYTGATATAMYSCTSKRCTTYWKTKATKAYTACTTTTTTATCCTGGAAAAGGCTGCTATTCATCGATACGCGGATATTGGCAGTTTGAAAATCGTAGTCCACATATTTTTCAAAATCCGCTGGGTTTCCACTGGCAGCGTACAAGAAAAACTCTTGCGCCACCAGGGCTTCATTGTCCGGTATTGAATAATGACTTTTTTGATTCTCATTCAACGATTGGTTCATTTTTTTCACGATATCCACAATCGAGGTGCTTCCATTGACAAAGGGAAGGGATACAATCCAATTTTGAAGTTTTTCCATCTTTTTGAGATTCTCAGGCTTATAAAGTCCTTCGATATCCTTGGTTTCCACGACAATATCCAACAAGGTGGTACCGTTCATGTTTTCGTTAATTATTTTGTCTGCCTGGGCTATTGGATCATCAGGTCGAAAACTACTTATAGGAGCATCGTTGACTTGCAGCTGCACCGCCCCGATTAACCCTATCACCACCACCACAGCACCGACGACCAGGATTGCTTTGGGCCTTCTTATAACTTGTTGGCCCATCCGGTCCATAACCCTGGTAAACACATCATTATGATGACGGCTCGCTCCTAAGGCCTTACTTGGCTTAAGCTTCCCAAGCATTAATGCTGCAGGAAGGAAAAAAAGCGAGTATATCAGTGCCACAAGGACTCCCAGGGCCGCAAAAATTCCGAAATAGGCAAAGGGAGGCATTGARGCGGTAATTGAAATTCCAATGAAYCCACTGATAGTAGTTATAGAGGTMAGCATAACCGGCCGCCAGATCCTGGTCATYGTTCTCACAATTAGCTCCTGTTTGGATCTTCCGGTGTTATCCCTTATTTCTTCATAATACTGACCGAAAATGTGAATCGAATCTGCAACGGCTATGGCTATCAATATAGGGGGCAAGGCATTGGTAATTACAAAAAATTCCACCCCTGTTCCGGCCATGATTCCTATGGTAATCACTGCKGTTGCCATYACCAATATATTGGGAATGATTGCTCCCTTTGGGGTYCTGTAAGCCAGKATTAAGATCAASGTGATGATCAAGGCTATGATTGGGTTTARTCGCTTGGCGTCYTSATCAATTTTATTGAGCAACTCATCTTGTACTGCCCCCACGCCGGCAACGTGAATACTGTTGTTACCAGCCTCRGTCTGCTCAACAATGGARAGAATCTCATTGTATATTTTTGACCCTGAAGACGCRGCTCCGGCAGAATCAGTATCCATTATTTCRGCGATGATGAGCGCCATTTTCCCATTTTTGCTGACCAGATTGCCTTGATAAATATCAAAATCAGCTAAAGCTCGTTTTACGTTTCCCGGCGTYGARCTGGTTAATTCATCCARGTCATAAAACGGACTTACGGACATACCATCACTGGTGCCTACAATATTTTTTTCTGTTGCAATGCTGGTTACCTGGTTGGGGTCAACACCCGGTATGCTCTTTACTTTTTCACTGAGATTGTGAATCAATGCCAGGCTCTCTACATTGTAGATCCCTTTATCGTTGAACACTGACAATACGATTGGATCCTTCAACCCAAATATTTCTCTCACCTTATCACGGTATGCCAGCACGGGATTATCCTTTGCGATAAAGGCGGTGGGGGAGGTGTTCATTTTGATTCCGGGAAGTAATGCTCCGGCCATAATAATCAATACCACACTGGCTATGATGACAACCTTGTTGTTTTTGGTTACCCACGTGAAGAATTTTTCTGGTTTTGTTTTCATTTTGTAAAAGCTTTATGATAGTTAATTTCAATTCAATAGCGTTGTATGTACAACACTGTATTCAAAAAATATATTACTGCATTGTTTTTTCTATTTCTGAGATGGCATTCATACCCTTGCTGCCAAGTATTTGAAAGGAAGCCTGATAGCCTTTCTCCCACTCCTGGGTAACTAAATCGGCCATCTTCTTACCGTCTTGCGTAAGGCTAATTGTCGGACTTACCCCAGTGGCTGTTTTATATAAGTACCCTTTGTCTATTAGACCAACCAGGTCCCGGCTTACCGTTGAACGCTCCAATTCAAGATATTTCCCAATGGTGCTTTGTGCAACCTCGCCCATTCCTGATACCATTAGGAGTATAGACGTCTGGCTTTGGCTTACATTTAGTTTGCTGAGACGCTTCCTGAACAGTTTTCCAATCTTTCTGGATAGCACCGACAATCTCATCATCGGACACATTTTGGGGTCCATTTTCAGCGTGCTTTGATTTGATTTGTTCATTTTCTTAAGACAAAGGTACGAATATAATGTTGTATATACAACGCTTATGTAATCTTTTTATTGCATTTACCATGTTCTTCTGGTTTAAATACGTAAGCCAACTATCCTATCCAGTAGGGTCAGCGGCGCAATTCCTGGAAAATCCTTGAATGGGTAAAGCCTGGGCTATAACCCATCAGATTTGTCTGGTAAGTGCTTTTCCAAATTCTCAGGTTCCATCATTAGTATAATTCGTATATATAGGCCAATATAAAAACACAAACCACCATATAAATCAAGGTTAAGGGAAAACCTATCCTGAAAAAGTCCCTGAATGAGTATCCTCCAGGCCCGTAAACCATCAAATTGGTTTGATAGCCGATRGGCGTAATAAAACTTGTGCCCACCCCATACGCCACYAACAAAACAAAYGGCACGGGATTGAGGTCCATTGTAAGGGAAATAGACAACGCAATAGGAAAAATGATGATAGCTGCTGCTGCATTGAACATAAAGGCCGACATTAAATTRGCCACCAGGAATATTCCAAACATCAATCCGATCACCCCCAACGGTTCAAAGATGTAAACAAATGAATGAGCGATGAGATCTGCTGCACCGGTTTTGATCATTGCAGCGCCCAATGCCAGGCCCAGGGCAATGATCATAAGCAGGTTGTAATCAATACTTGTCCTTATATCCGTAATGGTTGTAACCCTGAATAGAAGAAGCCCGGCCAACAACACCAGCAGGGATTGAAAGAGAGAGGTGACTCCRCTAATGGCAAGWGCAAGYGCCARAATKGTYCCCCCAATCAGGATGGAGGCCTTTTTGATRCTGTACTTCTGTATCTCCCTGATCTTTGATATRAAATAAAAATCGTGTACCTCTTSCTCCCTGAGAGCAAAATCACCCCCGGCAACCAGCAGCAACACGTCCCCTGCTTTAAGGATCATATCGCCTATTTTACCTGAGAGTTTTTCTCCATTTCTATGTACMGCAAAAATGGCAGCRTCATGCTTACCCCGGAAATCYGAATGTCTGATTTGCTTGCCGATGAGGGATGAATTGTAGGAAATAACCACTTCTATGATGTCCATTTTTTCYYGGCTGTACTTTTCAACAATTTTGGGCAGGGGCAATYCACTGGACGGTTTCACCAGATCTGCAATTGTCTCGGTATTRCCAGCAAATATCAGCACATCACCTGTCTGCAGATACCGGTTTGGGGAAACCGGAGCTATTATTTCATCGTCTCTCACTATTTCTATCAAATACAATCCCTTCAGATGCCTGAGATTGGCTTCACCGATGGTTTTCCCATTTAAATTTGAATCTGCTCTTATACGGGTTTGAACAATGTACTCTCGTGRTTTTTCCTTAAAGTCGGCGAATACATCASTTTTTGYCGGRAGTAATTTGTCGGCAAASAGRAAGAGGTARAYAGAACCGATAATGATCATCGGAACACCAACCAGGCTRAAATCAAAAATACCCAGCGGTTTAAGATCAGGGATCATTGTTTGTTCTGCCACCAGACTGTTGACGATCAGATTGGTAGAAGTRCCGATCARTGTTGCACAACCYCCCAAAATAGCTGCATATGACAAGGGTATCAAYAATTTGGAAGGAGCTATGCCATTTCTYTTGCCCCAGCTATGTAYATACGGTATCARCARGGCAACGAGCGGGGTGTTGTTTAAGAAAGCMGAAAATGCYGCAACAAAGAGRATCATYCTGGACATCAGRCCMCGTCTTGTTTTTACYTTCYYCATTGCCCTGTTGAAAAAAGCRTCTATCAAAGGCCTTTTTTGAAAGATCTTTCCAAGAATGAGAAGAAAKATGATAACGGCAAGCTGCTCGTTAGCCAGGCCATGTAACACCTCCTTGGGGGTSAGAATCCCAAAAATATTCAATACTACTATTGCGGCAAAGAAGGAAGTGGCCGGTCGRATGAATTCRGTATAGAGCGCGATCAAAAGAAAGACCACAACGGCAAAAACAAGAATTATCTCAAAGGAAAACACCAGTTAATTAGATTTAATAAATCATAGAAAAATAACTAATCCGCTAAATAATAGCATGAATTTTATACTGTTTCCCATGGTTGAAAATATCCCCGATCCCCTGATTAAATATCATTTCGGCAGGAACACGTGAATCGATGGACCCCAAAACTACCGCGCAGGGAAATTGACCCGAAGCTGTCAATTCTATTTGCTTTCGATAGTCCTTCTTGGTTACTTCCTTGACTGTAACAAAGCGATGATTCCCCCACTGCAAAAGCCTGATAACATCCGAAGGTAAGAGTCTATCCCTTCCTTCCCGTGTAAACATTCGTGTTTCCATAACAGCTTGTTTATTACATTCGGTAGGCCACCTTGGCCTTTTTAATAGCCAAAAAATCAGTCCTTATCATCTTGAAACCATCACCATTCTTGAAATGATCATTTAGCCATTTGGTACAGAATCCGAAATTGGGGAACAGGTAGCTTTCGGGAACCAGAAGAGGTATCACACCCAGCTTGCGCATCATGGCTTCCGGTTGAGGCTGCAGGCCGGTAATGCATACAATTATTCCCTTTTGCTCCAACGTCAGTATACTATCCTCCACTGCGTACAATCCACTCTGGTCCATGTAAGGCACTTCCCTCATACGAATGATAACGATCTCTACTGAAGGCAATTGCTTTACCATCTSGGCSAGCTTCTCAAAGCCAAAGGACAAAGGCCCATCAAGGTGCTTCACATATATCTTATCCGCTATCTTTTTGGCGATATCYCCTTCTTTCTCCCAGGGTAGYAAYCCGTTGATCTTGTTGAKGGACACACTTTTTGCTGCTYCYTCTGCTGCATCRCYYATCTTTTTCATAAACAACAYACASGCCAACACAAYGCCCACACCYACTGCATGCAMCAGGTTTCCAAATACSGTGATCAGCAGYACAATTATSAGGATAACAGCATCKGCTTTKGGCACCMTSCKGATATGGCGCAGYCCCTTGTAATCAATTATTCCAAKGCCAACTGTAATAAGAATACCTGCCAAYACACTTAGCGGKATATAAGMAGCRTATTTWCCCAAGCCAAATAATATMCCSGCYAKWAACAGCCCRTGTATRAGYCCTGAAAGSCGGGTTTTTCCACCCGCATTCACATTCACAACGGTGCGCATGGTAGCGCCCGCACCGGGCAATCCCCCGATAAACGCAGCCGCCATATTTCCAATACCCTGTCCGATCAATTCACGGTTGCTGCTATGTCTGGTCTTGGTAATGTTATCCGCTATCACTGATGTAAGCAACGAGTCAATGGCCCCAAGCGCGGCAAGCATCACTGCAAACTCAATAATTGTCAAGAACATACTGGGGTCAATGGTCAGGATCTCTCCAATTTTCAATTCAGGAATACCTGAAGGAATATCACCAATAAGCGGCACATCCAGCTTCATGAAAAATGTCGCCAATGTGCCMACSATTAAAGCCACTAAAGCACTCGGAACAGCTTTGGTRATTTTGGGAAACAGGTAAATGAYYCCTACCGTTAATCCCCCCAGACCAATCGCRCCCCAGTTCAGGGCGGACAGTGGTTCGCCAATGTTCAGGAAAATATCAAAAGTGCTTTTTGCAGAACTATGCCCCATAAAGGGATACAATTGGTATAGAATAATTATCACACCAATACCCGTCATAAAACCCGAAAGCACAGGGTACGGCAGATACTTTATGTACTTRCCTATTTTAATAAGGCCGAAAAAAACCTGAAAACCACCCGCCAGTAAAAAGGAAGCAATAATAATTCCCATACCCGCCTGTAAACTGCCCGAAATCTCAATAGCTGTGGCAATTACCATGGCCGAAATCACCGTCATAGGGCCTGTAGGCCCACTTACCTGCGTTGCAGTTCCACCAAAAACGGCAGCGACCATTCCCAATACCATGGCTCCATACAGTCCGGCAATAGCTCCCATGCCTGATTGAACACCAAAAGCAAGCGCTAACGGCAGCGCCACAACGCCTGCCGTAATTCCACCAAACAAATCTCCTTTTATGCTTTTAAAATCAAATAATTTCTTCATWTCCCCTTCTTTRTATCTCCATTGCCTCCCATCTCAAGGAAACACCATTGNTTTWATTTCATCTTAATTTCCAGGTATTGTCAAAGTACCCATCCAATCTCANTNNTCANNNNANTACTCACAACGATAATCGATAACGCTATTACCGAGCAAATCGTTTAAAATAAGCACATGATTTTGGAAACCGCGCCGCTTGCACAGARTGACCTGTCGAACAGAATATTTATAAACAAACGCTAYGAGTAAATTCCAATCAACAAGCGGCAAGCACCGSATACAGAAAGTATTAGATAAATTCGGGAGGRGGGGTCAAGACATCCCCATTAATGCTGGCRAAYAAGTTGCAAGCYGATAAAGTGGYAAGATTTCCACTCGCRARGGAGGAAAAGTCATGTCGGTGATGAGACACAAATTTCTCAACTTCATCCACTTCACGATCCCTGTCAGATTTTCGCTCTTCCTTTTCCTCTTCAGGAAAATTGCCACATAACTCAGACCKRTAATCAGKATCACCCAGATTAACAATTGAGGTAAACACTACAGGCATCACTAAGAGAAATGCCAAAACAACCRCTTGAATTCGTAAAATCATCACGGTGGCAAAGATATTCAATTATTCAAGATACTGAAACACATCAACCCGGTAGTCTGGCGTAAGGCGGCACTGTATTAAGCCGGGCCGTCTGATAATTATGCTGATTCAATGAAAAACGGCCACCGCCACAGTTTCACAGGCCACATTGCCAATTAAAGAAATGGATAATCACCAGCCATTAAAATTAGTGAGTGTAATGGTCGTTGTCCAGGTGCCGGTTTTGTCAATCACACCATTGTTCCTTTCAGTCCATTCCCTATCAGTTTATATTGAGCGTTCCACAATAAGTGCGATATATTGCCCTGTGTGTCTATCGTGAAGCTATGCCCGAAATCCTGCTCCATATTTTCTAAAGGTGTTTCTACAACCAATTGCCCCAACCCATTAATGATTTTAGTTATGAGTAAAGGCAGGAAAAAGGATACCTGGGTAACGATTAAACCAAATTTAGCAAAGGCTTTAAACCAAATTTGCAGATTCCTACAGAGGCTAACCAAAACTTCGTAATATAAGATTTAGGATTATACCCCACGGTTCTGTGGGAGGCTAGAGGGCTAATCGGTCTCCAGATTCATGCAGCTTTTTATCCAAAAACTTATCCAGGTTATCTAGCCCTTTTGACCATAGTACGGATTCCATACTTCTCTTAAAGAAACCAAAGTGACCAATTTCCTTCACGTTCATTTCTTTAGGAGAAAGTCTGGTAAAACTGATGCCCCTGTCACTTTTTACATTATTCCAAAATGAAGGAACTGATTTTGTATTCGAAATGGGGTCGTCAGTAGCCCAGAAAATTTGCATTGGGTACGGTATTCGTTTGAAATTTCCTTCAGGAACCGTTTTTCCAAAGAACTTTTCATCAAAAAAGTAACTGGGCTTCATACACCAATCACGCCATTCCTTAACCACATTTTTGGGTAAATTTTCCATAATTCCAAACTTTTTGGCCTTCACATAACCTGTCAGCCAAATACTAATGGGCGTAAAAATGTGAAAGAAGAAAATGGATTGCAACCGATATCCAATGGGCATGTGGGACAGATATCCAGTAGAAATGGCAAAGGCTACCATACCTGTATAGCCTTCGTAATTATCCATAAATCCCAGCTGTTGTCCACCAACACTATGCGCAAAAAGAAGAAGWKRTRRWWYTRRWAAYMGTTCASWKMRMKWATCTTTKAWMSCMSRSWTMWYCTTRMYKSCWTWATCRSKKARKRTAYRRTMRCMMWSCRYMMKMTTTWWGGGTGCAGATTCTCCACTCCCTCTGTAATCCCAAAGACAGCATAAATAATTGTGATCTGCCAAATATTCCAAAAAAGGTAAATAAAACTCCTTCTTAGTTGCAGTTCCTCCATTAAACTGAACGACAGCTTTAGGTGAATCAGGTATAAGCAAAAGGCCTTTTAGATCAACMCCATCTGCACATCTAACGCTAAATTTTTCTTTTGTAACCATATTCAAGAAAGTATTCGAATCAAAACCAATTTCTCACGCTGTTTATTTCCTGGCGAAAATGCCGGTGCTCCACTTTTTTTCTCCATTGTATTCTACTTTTTTTGCATAAAGTAGTAATTATACTGAACGGTAAGTATGTAAAATAACCAAAAAATTTATAATTCCTTTATACTTCTTTGCAATGCTTTTCTTAAATAGGAAGTGTCTTTGTGTAATTGGACTAAAATAAGGGAGCCCTCTATATCTGCGATAATTTTCTGGACGACATCTCCAATTTCTGCTGCTGAATGTTTTTCCTTAAAAACGTTTGTTAAGGCCTTTTCCCAAAGTGTAAAAAACAGTATAATCTCCTTCAGGAAAGTGTCTTCAACGTGAGTCGTTTCCAATATGGTGTTGGTAAAAAAACATCCTCCCGCATGATCTGTAAAAGCGGCAAATATGACATCAGCCATTTTAACAAGCTTTTCTCTATTTGAYAGGTTATCAAGAAATGCGATGCTAAATACATKCTTTTCAAACCAATTGGTAGTTGCCTGCAATGAGACTCGCATAACATCCTCCTTATTTGAAAAGTGATGATAAAATACACCTTTAGTGAGCCCCACTTCTTTGGCTAAATCATTCATGGTGGTTCGATAATACCCCTTTCGACGAAGCACCCGAACACTACTTTTAATAATTTCCTCCCTGGTTGTTTTTTGCAATGGCATATACTGACCGTTTGGTATGCAAAAGTACTAAATTTTTTAAGTCTTAAAATATTTTCGAGTTTTTTGCTGACTACCAATGCATGGGCCATAGCCACGTAGCCTCTATTTATTATAGGGGTTTACCTATATCAAAGGATCCGAATCCCAAGGATTTTGGATGGTACTTATTTTACTTAAATAAGCTATTTACAAGGTAGCTTTGGCGTCCGATTTAGTTAAATGAGTAGCAACTTATAGTTTGCAAATCCAATCAAATATGTGATCAGCTACTTCTTGCCAATTTTCTTGTCCGCATATGTAATGTGTTCTTCCTTCAAATTCTTTGAAACCTTTTCAATATTTTCAGTCTCCAAAAGGGAATTAATGAACTTGTGCCATGCTTTTATTTCGCCTCGAAGGAAACCCCAAAAAAATACCCGCAACCTTTCCAGATTGCGGGTTTTACGGTTACCTGTTTATCGGTAATCCAATARTCGCACTGATTCAATCATGAAAGCGGTTATTACAGCTTCACACGGCACGTGGTCAATTAAAGAACTGAATAGTCRCCAGAACCATTAAAATYRGTRAGTGTAATGGTCGCTGTCCAGGTGCCTGCTGTGCCAGAAGAACTGGTGCCAGATGCATCTTGCGCTCCTGACCCTGCTGTTAATGTCTTGTCCAAAACAGTTACGGCCCCGGCATCTTTTAGCACTAAACGAAAACTTCCACTGGTTGCACCAATAGACATATCCCACCCGGTTGTCGAATTGTTATTCGTAAAAGTCCATGTATTGGAAGCTGTACCCCCCGCGCCCTTTATATCACCACTTTTCCCGCCAGAACTTACATTGATAGTCGGAAATGTGCAGTTGCCATCATCTTTTTTGGCCTCATCGTTATAGTTATCTGCATTTGCGTCCATGCAGCCCTCTTTTTTGCAAGCCGTAAATGTACTTGCCGACATAACGGCAATCGTTAGTAAAGCGAATAATTGTACTGATTTTTTCATCGTTAATTGATTTTAGTGATTAATTGTTAATTGGAATTTTAATTRGGAATRAGATGCAAYTCCTCGTCTTTGTCCTTGAGCCACATCTCCTTTTGTTTAAGTTTTAAAATGGTGTAAACACTGGTACTAGTCCCTGTACCAGTCCGGTTAATTTGCAGTCCTTCCTTATCACTTACAAACTCCCAGGTGCCGGTTTTRTCAATTATACCACCGTCGCGCTCAGTCCATTCCCCATCCTTGGTAAATTCCCATGTTTCWCCAACGTAATCTGATGTCACCTCCAGATTATCGTCGAAATCGAAAGCATAATCGACCTTCCACTCATTCGCTACTCTTGCTTTTTTTGTGCTCAGCGTAAAGGCAGGCCCCTCTTCATACTTTTTACAACTTGCAAATGATGTCAATATCAATATACTGGCAAAAAACAATGTTATAATCKGACTTCYGTTTTTCATGATTCTGCTATTAYCTCTRATTAAATATTACTTTTTYGGTATACACGCCTCCCTTACCATTGCTGATTTTRAGGAAGTACAACCCGTCAATTAGTTCATTTCTGTTTAAGACCAGTTTGGTCTGATTAATTTTGTTTTCCATGACCAATTTCCCTAAGATATCATAGAGCGCATAACTCCAATCACCTTCAACGTTCTTAATCTCAATGCTCAACCRATCATTTGCCGGATTGGGATATACTGCTAYATCTGCTCTCCATTTATCAACTTCATTGATGTCCGTTGGGTCCAAKYMSKNNNTTCTTATTTCRCCGCCATTCCCGCAAAACCATCCAAGGTTCTCGTTTCTCATAGTAATTGAGTGGATATCAGTGGTCGTGCCACTTAATTCTTGTGTCCAATTACTTCCACCATCTGTAGTTTTCAAAACAGTTCCTGCACCGCCAACGGCCCAACCTTTCAGCGCATCCAAAAAGTACACGTCTACCAGGTCATTTGGGACGCTGCTGGTTTGCAATACCCAGTTAGCACCACCGTCGGTAGTTGCGATGATCGTGCCACCTGCCCCGACTGCCCAACCGGTGGTATTGTTGACAAAGAACACTGAAAATAATGGCTCCACCAACCCGCTGTTTTGCTGCGTCCAATTGGTCCCGGCATTGGTGGTATGCAGGATCATAGCCTGACTATCTACGGTACCGACTCCCCATCCTTCATTGGCATCTATAAAATCAATCGAAAAAATATCTTCACCTGTTCCCGTGGTCAGTTGGGTCCAGCTTGATCCGCCATCAGTGGAATGGGCAATATATCCATTCTCACCAGATATCCAGCCATCCGTGGAATTGGCAAAGCTCACATCAAACAGGTCCTCCGGCAAGGATGTATCCGCTGACCAGTTCGCACCTCCGTCCGAGGTTTTCATCACAAGCCCTTTGCCGGCAAGCACATCATGAACACCCACAACTACGAGATTCGTATTGGAGCCCAAAAAAGCACTGGAACGCAGATGGCCAATTGTGAATGCCGGACTTAAACCAGACCATAGGGTGCCGGTGTTGGTTGTTTTGACCATTGTGCTCAAGGTATCTCCAAACGCGTAACCTGTATTGTTATCAAAAAAATTAATGTTGTGCAAATCAATGTTGGTATTTGAAGTTTGCGCCGACCAAATCTGCCCATATGAACTACTAAATACAAACAGGTTCAAGGCGATGATGGAAATCAATTGTAGAGAATATTTCATAGGTGAGTTTTGAGTCATCAAACAACGTGAATTAGTCTTTTGTTTCTTATAAGATGAATTGAAAATCAAAAAGGTTGGAAAGGTGGATAAAAAAAATCAAAATTTATATCTCAACGTAATGTAACCACCAACAATAAAGGTATGTGTGTCATCGAAATCAGCGGGGATGCGGTCATTTCCGGCAAAAATATTCTTAAACCCATATTCCGAATTCAAGCCATAACCCAATATTACATTCCTCAGTTCCTTCTCCTGTCCCACAGCTAATTTAACTCCGTAATCAATATTGGCGTAACTGTCACTGCTCGAAACAATTTTGTTGTCATAGTACCTGTGTTTATTTTTTAACAATCCCAGGAAACCACCTGCTTTTACCGTATAGCGTGAAGAAATTGCCCTTCGTGGCTGTAATATGTTTCTCTGATACAACAAAGTGATTTTTGAATAATTCAATTCGATTTCTTTATCATAATATCGCCCCTCAACATATACACCGTAATCTTGTTTGGCTCTTGCGTTAATGTAAAATTCTGTAGAGACAGCGTTTTTCTTATTGAAATTATAATTTGCCATCAATCCGTAGCTATGAGCATAAGTCGCGGTAGTTGTAACCAAACTAGTTTTCCTAAAACTGCTGGTAGTTTCGTTGTTCAACAACCAGGTGTTGTTATACGAATAGGTCAACCCGATTTCAAAACGCCTTCTTTTTTCAAATTTAGCTTCTGACGAATCACTGATGTTAAGCAATATAGCCAGTTCACCATTTACATCTCCAGCAGTTGAAACCCATACAGGGCTGATCAGCGTCATTTCTGAAAGAGGCTCTTGCGCAGGTGATACAACTATTTCATCATTTCCAGCATCGATCCGCGGAATCAATTCATCAAGGCCACCTCTTGATGTGTGTGGAATGTTGTTATCTGAATTATTTGGAGCCTTATATTCTGCCAGTCTCTTATTGCTTTGGACATTTCTTAGATTGCTTTCACCTAAGACCTTAGTATTATCATTCAAGTTTGGGTTCGCCTGAGACAAATCATTACCGTTTCCAATTATGATTTCGGGATTATCATGCTTATCTGAGCCAGACCCACTTTGGAACGGTGTGTCACCCCGTTGTTCATCTACATGCTTCTCACTTATAGTTGCGTTGTTCTCTTCCAACTCAGCAATGATAGGGGTTTGTTGATTAGACAAATTGCGGTATCCACCCCAACTCAATAAAAGCAACAACAGTGCAGCAGCCACATTGCGTGCCCACCGTTTAAAGGCAGCTCTCCTATCCAGCACTCCGGTTACCCGTCTCCACACCCTGTCAATGTTCAAAGCCCTGTTTACTCCACCCCAGATATGGTCCGGTGCTGACTTGTCAATATGCTGAAAACCCTCTTTTACTCTTTCGTCAATCGTACTGTCAGACTTTGAAATATCCAGATTTTCTGAAAGATCTTCCCACAGTCCTTGAGGGGCAGAACGATTCAATCCCTCGAAGCTCTCTCTTATTTTATTATCTATGTTCTTATTGTCAGCCATGCGTTTTACTCATAGATTGTTTCAATAAAAACCTGGCTCGGTTCAGCTGCGATTTTGAGGTCCCAACCGTTACCCCCATCTGTTCGGCAATCTCTTTATGGCCATATCCTTCTATTGCATAAAGTTTGAGCACCATAGCCGCCTTTGAAGGCAATTCATTCACCAGTTTAATCAACTCATTGGCGTTTATCGTATCTAATATGCCCTCAATTTGTGGCTCTATATGAGTTTCATAAACAGATAGATTTTCCTCTTCCCTTACCCTTTTGCGGTAATGTTCCAAAGCTGTATTCACAATAATCTTCCTAATCCAGCCTTCAAATGATCCTTCAAAATTGAATTTATGCAGGTTTCTGAAGACTTTAATAAAACCCTCTTGTAAAATATCGCAGGCCTCATCTTCATCATCCGTATAGGTTAAAGAAACGGTAAACATTTTATCCGCGTACTCCTTGTACAGGGTCTCCTGGTATTGCCTTTTATCTGCAATACATCCTTCAACGAGGTCTTTTTCGGTAATATTATTGTTTAGGACTTGCTCCAAATTATTGCTTAAAAAACTAATCAAAAACCACTTCCGTTGCATCATCTACCCTATCAATAACCAGATCAAAGATATCTTCATTCTTTGCATCCGTTATTAAAATGGTCGGGACTCCGTTTACGTTGACCAAAGTGGCATTATCCAGTGCACTTGTGGAAATTGTTTGAAACCAAAAAACAGGATCCAGTGTAATTGTAGCCGTAGATGCCACACTTTCATCCAAAATTATTTCACTGCTTCCGGAAGCATCTTTAGAAATCACCGTGTAAAATTCCATTGCCTCAAACTCAAATCTGAGTGGATAAATACTGTCAGTTACAGAATTTTTATAAGTGCCTGTAACTACTATATGGTCATCGCCAGCATTGCCATAAGTTTGAAATGAGACTGAGATTTTCGAGTAAGTACCTTGTGGGATGTCAAAATCCAACGCGGCGACCGGGCTATTTGGGTCGAAATTAATGCTCAACCCGCTATAATTGTTAACAAAGAAAACATCATCGGCCTGAGATCTCTTACCATCAAAGGTGAAACTTCCAAGGATTATAGTTCCACCTGTAAAAGCCAGGTTACCCCCTGAAGTTACGGTGCGATTGATGTCCATTTTAAAACTAACATCCGTAGGTAGTTTCCATTTTTCGCGCTCCTTCTTTTTTTTACACGAAGAGGAAGTGAAAAGCAGAGCAATAAAAACTACCATCAACATCAAACACGTGTTTTTCATCTGCTTCTAATTGATTTTTTCAGTCGGATGGAACCTGCCTGCCCACCAAGGGCTGGCCTGCTCACTTATAGTCATGTTCTTGCCTGTCACCCTATTGATGATGCCCGTTTAATGTCGTTAAAGAGCACACTATATCATATATAAGATGAATCAAAGATACAAAAGGTTGGAATGACTCATCAAATTGCTTCCTGACCACAACAGAAACTATTATATAGACGTCCCAAAACCAATTGTTTTATAAATCACCGTATAAACCGTACGGATCAAGTGAAGTCTCACCCTGTCAGTTTCTGGCAGAGGTTAATTGGTTTTTCTTAAATATTAAAGGAACAACCAGCCTCACGCTAAAATTCCTACCCATGTTGAACACTCCTGTTCTTCCATTTGCGATATTCTCAGGAGCATTTTTCAACCTACTTAAGTGACTTTGGTACGCCACGTCTAATAGGTTGCTTGCTGCGAAGGAGAGGGAAAACACCATGTTTCCCTTTTTGCTTACTATGTCCGCTCCTAATCCTGCATTCAGCAAGGTGTWGGCAGCTGTCCGGGTTTCCGTTCCAAAAGCAGACAATACCTCTGATTGTTGAAAAGTATAAGAAACATCGACTTTAATGTAAGCGCTGCGTAGATGCGAACCTGTTTTTTTGAGTTTTGCTCTTAGTTCTGATTGTATTCTAGGGGCAGGCATGAAAGGTAAGTATTTAGCGCTGTCCGGTTGATTGGATTGTTCACCCCGGACAAAAGAAAAAGAGTTTTCAAAGTGGAGCCAATCAAGAGGGTGAGGGTGAATATCAATTACAAATTCCCCACCGTAAAGATTGGCGTTTCCCTGGATAAATTGAAAGGTTGGTACCAGGTCAGATGGGTCAACAATGCTGTCGCCACCAAAGACGCTGTTGAGTTTTTGCAAAAAGATGTAGTTCTGAACAGTGTTGTTAAAGACTGCTAATTCAAAGGATACATGTTCGCTGTTGTACAGCAAACCGACATCTATCTGGAGACTCGTTTCAGGTTTGAGCTCTACATTTCCAAGTTCGTAACGGAATGTTCCTTCATGGATGCCATTTGAACCCAATTCTGCCATATTGGGCGATCTGAAACCTCTGGAAACATTTAGTTTCGCCGTCAACTTTTTGGTTAAACGATAGCTTGCTCCAAGGCTTGCCGAATAGTTGGAAAAAGTGGTATTGAAGGCCTTAAACTTAGCGATCGCACCAGTGTCCGAAGCACTTGTTGGTTCATCCTTGGCATTTAGGTACAGGGGTAGTGAGTTTATGTTTCTCATGTCAAAACGGAAACCACCGCTAACAAGCAGTTTCTCAAATGACTTTTGCGTGAGGGCAAAAAGCCCTGCATCAAATAAATTGTATTCGGGGATTAAAAACTCTTCACCTTTATTGTTGCTGCTTTGCTGCATTCCGTTGATGCCTATTGAGGTTTGCCATTCCCCTTTTTCGGGGAGCAAGTATTTTACATCATAGTTGAAGGTGTTGAGTAAAAAGAACAGCTCTTCTGATTGCTCGTCCAAGGGATTGGCAAATTCTTTGCGACTGTTTTGCTGAAAGGCAAGGTTCAATGATAAGATGGATTGGTCCAGGAAGAACTTGCTTGTGGAACTTATTTTCAGATGTCCAATGTCTTGACGTGGAATTCCGATTTTATACCCGCTTAGATCGCTATCTGTCACGGTTTGTTCCTCAATAGTAGTGTCATTGATGGCCACAGGTTTAATGAAGTTGCCCAGGGCATCTCTTTCACCCTCAACTAAACCAAGAGATTGTGCAAAGCGACTAAAATGAAGTTGTGCGTATCCCCATTTCTTATTGATGCCAAGAGAGCCATTGAAATTTAATTCTTCAAAGCCAGAATTGTACACCTTTCCATCATAGCTATTGCTGTAATTCCCTGCTGTTTTGGTACTAACCCTTGCAAGCCAGTTGATGTTATTGATGTTTCCTGCATTCATGGCTGAATAGCCCATCAGGTTATTATTGGTTTGGTAGTTAGCCATAAGGCTGCCAATTATTTTTCCATCTGTAACTGGTTTTGGAGCAAGGAAGTGTATTACTCCCGCCATTGCATCAGAGCCGTACATTAGACTTCCAGGTCCTTTAACGATTTCAACCCTGTCAACAGAATACTCGTCAATTTCAATACCGTGTTCGTCACCCCATTGCTGGCCTTCCTGTCTTATATTATTGTTCAACACGACCACGCGATTATAGCCAAGCCCCCTGATTACAGGTTTTGATATTGCCCCACCTGTTGTTACCTGGGAAATCCCGGGTTGTTTTGCTATAACATCAACAATATTGCTTGAAGTTGTTTCGCCTGATAAAATGTTATCTATGACAATAGTAGGAATCGGATTTAGTTCTCTTTCTGTGGAAGCGGAAGTCCCTGTGATAACGATTTCGGACATTTCAGTTATTGACGAAGTAAGTTCAACATCTAATGTCACCTCACCCAGAATGGTAGTTTTCAGGACTTGTGTTGAATAGCTTAAATAGCCAACCTCAATCAGAAATGTTCCTTTTGGTAAGCCTTTGAGTTTAAAAAGGCCCTTCATATTGGTAATTGTTCCTTTTTGAAGGTCAGGAATATAAATGTATGCACCTATTAAGGGCTCTTGGGTTTCTTTGTCTATTATTTTGCCTGATAAATTATTTTGTGCGCTTGTTTGCAACGCGATAAGCATAGCAAACAGGATTATTATGAATGATTTCATGTTGTGTAATTCTTTAATGTTGCAATAATTGAGATTAATGCAACCCGTGGTTCATCCGGCAATTGCCAGGATGATTAAATTTTTGCAAGAAAGTTTAAAGGAAAAGTGCTTTAAGCAGGCGGGCCTCTGCTAAAATTAACACTTGAAACGGTACTTGGAAAGAAAGAGAATTCGAAAGCTGTGTTCGCTTCTGATAGCTGGATTGGCATAAGCCAGTAGCGACTATTGGCAGCATATTTGTCGCGATTGGAGGTTATAAACTTGCAAAATTCGCAATGGTTGTGCTCCTTTTTAACGTGAGTTTTATGTTCGCAATGTGGTTTTTGAAAGTCGTTTGCGTGGTAGCTACTTATGTGGCATGGATCATTTTCAAGCTCAGCATTTGATTTATCACAATTCGTTTCCTCGTCGTGGTGGTGCAGAAGATTTAACGGAACAACCGTTGCCGAAATGCACAGCAGCAGAAGGTAAGAAACGAGTTGATTTGCCAAGCGGGTCACACTACGAAATTAGTTATTGTTTTGGTGAATGCAATGATGTTGCAAAACGCCACCCCACCATTCCTATCCTGTCAATGAAAATGGGTGGGTCATGTGCTTGACCGTCTTTTCTAATGGAATAACGGCCAAAAGAATTAAAGGCGATATGATCCTATAAAAACTCATTGTTTTTAATAAGGCGAAATAAGATCGGGGAAATAATTGATAAGGATAAACATTCCAACAACAAATACAGCAACCAACCAAACGTAGGTTTTGGACTTTAAAAAGCTTGGTTTTTCTACCACACAGTTCGAACAGCCACCCTCCTTTTTAGGTTTATAGGTCTTATAAAAGCTATACCCTAAAGAAATGAAGGCGAATCCAAATAAATATGGACTTATAGGGTGAACCCAGGAAAAGTACATGGCCCCACCACTGATTCCTGCAACCCCTGTAACCAAAGCTGGTCCCCAACAACAAGCCAATGGCACTACTACTGCAACTATTGACCCTAGTAAAGAAGCATTTCCAATTTTAGGTTTCATCGTTTTAATATTAAAATAAATGCTTCATATTTATGCTAACATGATAGCTGTATTCTTAGTCTTTGCATGAACCGGTTTTAGACCTGTCTGACTTTAAATCCTGTT
>NVRW01000026.1 GCA_002400975.1 Flavobacteriales bacterium
GCATCGAAGTGTAGACAGGGTCGAAGCGTAGGTAGGTTTTGCAGCGCTACACCAGGGCTCACTGCGAATCTTTTGCACGCTTTGCTCTCAACCTAAAGGTCTCGGCACGCTGCACTCTACCAATTTCTTAACCTGCCTGCCGGCAGGCGCCCATTTTCAAAAGGCCGGTCCTTTTGTTAATAACAAAGGGCCAAAACCGAATCCTTCTTAAAATCTATGAAGAGTAAACTAGTCGACAGGCTTACAGCTAACGGTTTGAATAAACGTCTGTTTTTCCCGAAAGGATGCCTCTGGCAAATGGCGTTTATTTTTTATTGTAATTCTTTATCTTTTAACTAGTATCCCCGTTTGAAACATCCCAGAGTGACTTGCTATTTTATAAAAATAAATACCACAATTTTGATTCTCAATTGCCATATCAAAGTCACGGGGTACTGACTTTCGGCTTATAATCATTTGGCCCTGGGAATTATATATCTCAATTCCCAAATCAAGATTTTCAGAATTAATAAGTTGAAAACTGAATGTTCCGGAAGATGGATTTGGGTATACGTTAACCGAATTAGAAACAATATTCAAGTCTTTGATGCCAACATTGTTGCAAATAAAAGCCGTATCCCAAATTGACCCGAAGATTTGCCCGTCRTAGTTATTACTTGAAGAATCGAAAGCAGTRGTACCTGAGTTTTCATTAAAATTCCATAAGCCGCTAGTGGAGGCGCTTGCTGTGAGATTTGGGCAGGGAGGAACAAAATTGGCGCTGTAAATTGCATCTGAAGAGAATCTTAAGTCATCTAAATCCCCTCCGAAATTRCGCCCAGAAACACTCCCCCAAGCTCCCACCGTCGTAGTATAAATTGAGCTCTCACTTGGACTGGTGTTGGTATCGGAACTTGATTGTTTTATTCCATCTATATACAGGGACATACCATTAATGGGGTCTATTACTCCCGCTACGTGATACCATCTGTTCGCTTCCCACCGATTGGAGTCAGAATAGGCTATTCTATCTATAGTGGATTGTAAATTAATTCCAAATACAAGTTGGCCCGGTAAACTCGGTGTTGTTCCCACTGGAAAGAAACAAAGGAAAAGTTCTTCCAATTGTGTGGGTGTGTCCCGAACTACGATTGAGGAAAAATTGGAAAGAGAGGCRTYAATTTCGTTGTCCAATCTGAACCAACATTCCAAAGTTCTAATTCCTGATGCCGCTTCTGTTCCCAAGTCAATATTATCATCAATCCCGTCGAAGGAGAGAGTRGAACTTTGAGCAATACAAAATGTWGAGATAACAACACTTATTAAAAAAGAGATAGMYTTTTTCATARTTTAYTYAGTTAAATGAATTACAACTTGTTATTTACTCAATAAATATACGCATTAACAGCTATAGTTTCGGGATAGCTTATGTTTTCATTTGGTTTATCCCTTTTGGCAAACTCTTCTACTACAGTGTCTAAGGGGCTTTGGAGGTCCAATAGATCCTTCCGGCTTACATGGGTAAATCATCGTGGTTTCGGGCTTAGCATGCCCCGCTCCTGTATATATCAGAGATCTACCCCGCTCTCCAATGGTTGARGCAYARSTMTGYSYYRAWRYAKTGRSMRGWWWWKATGAATTNAMGKSMSYGTTAYGCCGAYTTTTCYGCAGMCTTCTGRGCCATYTCAGWTGCGTCGTTATCATCTRCATTGSCGGCCRARGTAGAGCYCGWAATRTCCTTAACAANNNCASCWCCCATACTGCATGTTCCGGAGAAYGTAGCTCCGGATTCAATAGCGAGCTTGCTTGTTACAATATCACCAGTGAGCTTTGCGCTTGGCTTGAGTAGAAGAACATTAGCTACAGTGATTTTGATTTTGACCGTTCCAGAGATGTCGGCATTTTCACAGGTGATCTCACCTTCAACCATGCCGGTAGAACCAACAACAACTTTCCCTTTTGACTTAATCGTACCGATAAGCGTTCCGTCGATGCGGATGTCGCCTTCGGATTGGATGTTTCCCTTTATCTTGGTACCCGTACCGATTAAGTTAACTGAATTGCCGTCATTTTCATTGTTCCGTCCCATCGTATCCGAATTTTTAAACATATCTTCTGATGATAGAGCCTGCCRGYGTAGRCAGGGCAAGTGCGAAAKTACAAAAAAAGTGGGTTTTTAGGTAATTGTRGGCGTTTTGAAGGGKSATYCKTATCTGGTAKSMWAGSRCAGGTTYYSRGGTGATTYTAGCCGCCCAGGTAGTTYTTTTGGAAAAAGCTCAAATATTCGTCGATTTGCTTCTCCTTATACAAAACGGGGAAATTCTCGGCGGATATGATRAACTCATGGTATTTGCCGGTAGGGAGTGAAGGGATAGAGGAAATATTCKCCTTRATAGCATCAAAGTAGTTTATACCCTTATCACTGTYKCCGAAGTTCTTTACCATAATGATATGCAGCTCCGTATTRAGTAACAAGTTGCTKGTTCTCAGTTTTTTCATCCTGAAGAACTTRGCATTGTAATYCGATAATTCCYTCTTGACGTCATCYACGTTAATTGCCGAATCTGGTATTACGATYACATAGTAATGGGTAGMACTCTTATCCAATGAATAGAGMTCAACAATTTTCTCATCAATCACGCTGTCACCTGCAAATTTACYGCTGTCATCAAGSCCTAATGTGTCTTGYAACGTAAGCTTCAGGGCAGCKATCAATGCCAAAGTCTCTTCCGCCTCCACTTTTACTTCATCGTCCGGATATTTCRCGATTACATCATTCAGTGCAGCTTCAAATTTATCGATGTCCTGACTTTTGCCAATTGCACTGGCKCGGAGATAGGCRAATTTCGGCTTCAGTTTATTTTTGGGGAAAAGCGAATCGCTCTGTTCACACCTGCTGATTGCAACKMTRTRTTGGCCAGCACKGTAGGCTCTRTAGGTRTTGYTGTAATARTTCTCYARCTTATTCTTCCTGGCCTCTAATTGTTTAATATAAGCGGGGTCCCTGATAAGTTTCGCATAGTCGCTGTCCGGAAATTCTGTTAAGATTGCGTTCTTRTAATAMTYKGACTTACCSTYGTCACCCAGGTTCAGATACARGCGATAGAGCTGATAATAGCAGGATAATTGAAACTTGTTCTCCGGAAATCGCTCCAGGAGTTCCTCAAACGTCTGTGCAGCCTGTTTCTTGTCGTCCATGAGCTCCTTGTACACAATACCCAAATTGTAATAGGCGTCAACCATACGCTCCTCCGACTCCTGCATTTTTAATCTCGTGGTCGGGATGAGCTCCATATAAGACTTTTCGTCCTTTAAGTCACCGGTGATTTCCATRGCGCTTAAATCCTCRTCCAGTGAGTCCGKTTCCTCTTCAATTCCAAAGTCGAASGATCGTTTGTTCCGTCTCCTCCAATKGTCYTCCARCTTTCTGTCACCCCATTTCTTTTCAAATTCGGCATATCCAAAACTCAATTGGGCCGAGTTGTAAAAATACCAGCCACTTCCGGTTTTGCTGATCTCCCGTGAGCTGTTTTGATCATACCTGGGACTTGCTTCTTCAGCCTTCTTTTTTCGTTCATCTTCGAYYACCTCATTGATAATTTTTCTGATCGCYTTTTTTCGCTCTTTRTCACTCATGCCTGCCAGYCTTTGYACRCTGTCYTCAAAAGCGATAATCTTMAGGTACTTGACAATGTCCTTGAGYGAGTTTTTCTTGTCRACAATCTCCCGGTACAATTCRTACTCGCGATTGAGATTGTTCGTTGCACTGTCATAATACGCCTCGGCAATGGGGTATTCAGGGATGTCAAAATTGAAATTRCCTAACCTGACATAAGCCAGCCCTTTCTGATGGTCATTCGACTTACTTGCGCGAATGCTTTTATTCAGATACATGATCATCTTCTCCGTGTCGCCGTCTCGCTGGGCCAGATTTGCCAACGCGTAATATACCTGGTCGAAATAATCTGAATTCTTCTCATCGTTGAGCATCCTCTGCAACTCGCGTTTTATTTCTTTGGTATCTTTTCCCGACATGCCCCTGGCCCTGTTGATCTGTGCATTGAATGCCATCTCATAACCCGGCCCCATGTTCAATACTTCCAAAAACTGACGCGATGCTTTCTTGTGATCCCCCAGGTGTTGGTACAACTGTGCGAGGATATAGGTATACCTGACTCTCACYTTGCGCTTTTTTGTCAAGGCAATGGCTTTGAGAAGTGGYTTGGTTGCCTGTCCATAGGCTTCCTGCTTCATATAGAAATCYGCTTTAGTTGCAGCCAGGAACGCATGGACCTTGCGTGGCTGYGCCTTCAAKGCTGCTTCATTCTTCTCATCCTCAAYAAGATCCAGAATGGTTTGAGCCAKCGAAAAGTGCYCCTCCTCAATATGGGTTTTRACAATCCAGATCATCGCGGGAAACTTGATCGGATGCTTCTTATAATGACGGGAAACATACTCAAASGTCTCCAGRGCAAGTGCGTAATCCCTCTTATAGAAGTATGCCTTCCCCATGAGGAGGTAACTGTCGTCTATCCAGTTTTTRTGTACATCCTCATCCTTCTTTCCMTYNTTTNCNTTTTTCTTTTTCTTTTTCTTTTTTTTCTTCCTCCTCTTCTTTTTCTTTTTCYTCYTCTTTTTTKGTTTSGTTTCGGGTTTAATCTCGTGTAGCTGRATGACTTTAGAGGCTTTCAAAATGGCATTGTCCATCTCMGGGTAAATGCTTTTGGATGAGGACTCYGTACCATATTTAAAAATGGGAAGGATCTGGGAATAATCATCTTTATCATTTAGAGCCAGCTTGTTCGCCCCTTCCTTGAAACTCTCATKACCATTAAAGTATGCGTTGAAATGYCCGGTCATATTGTGATAYGCCCGGTTTATCACTGCGTCCYTCTTKGTKGARCAYTGCAATCCTGTAGYGATCAGGAGTATGAAACAAACTGYCCTAAAAAAGTATGGAATGCGATGAAAGGYCATGTGCGTGGTTACGGGGTTTTGAGAAACCTTTTTAATACAACCAATAATAACTAAACGAACGCAAAATTATTGTATTTAAATTAAGGCGCAATACCAGATTGCAATTATGCTTGGTCCTTCCTTTGAATAATCCTGCATTCGCGCGTCTAATCCGCTATGCATGCTTATCTTTGCAATTGTTAACGCCCACGCTGAGAATCAATATGGCATTATCAGATAAAAAAGGAAGAAAGTCAACSCGGAARYTGGTYGACAAGTACATYCTGGAGATMAGRGATGAAGACACCTTCGAGAARAAGATATCCTATCGCTTGTCCAGGCTCAATGTGATTTCTGTACTTGGGTCGATATTCCTCGCCGTTGTTTTGCTGGTCATCTCTACAATTGCGTACACTCCGCTGCGAGAGTATATACCGGGCTACTCTGATGTTGATTTGGCGCGAAAGCTGGTTCGCGCAACTTATATCGCGGATTCACTGGCCCGGGATTCGCGGGCCAARGGTGCTTATATAGATAACCTGAAGAATATATTGGAAGATCGCACAACTACGGAAGAGCGTCTGGATCAGGAGGGGAAYGGTGCARACCCGATTGTTCYGGCAAACGAYCATGTTGAATCCGAAAAATATCAAAACATYAAGCTGAGCCGGTCAAGRGAGGAYTCMCTGTTGCGGATACAAATTGAATCCGAGGAYAGTTATAACCTGAATTTTGTCCAAAGGGGTGGATCCGGAAGGGGCGGCGGCGGCATAAGCAGCCTGCTTTTCTTTACACCCTTAAAAGGCATTGTTACCGACACCTTCAATGTTGATCWGCAGCATTTTGGTGTGGATATAGTCGCGGCAGCAAATGAAGCCGTTAAATCCGTTCTGGATGGTACAGTCATCCTGGCAACCTGGACCACTGAAACAGGWTATGTGATTGGAATTCAGCATGAGAACAACATCATCTCCTTATACAAGCACAATTCTGTGCTTCTAAAAAAGGAAGGCAGTAAGGTACGGGCAGGGGAAGTAGTGGCAATTGTTGGTGACTCCGGAGAACTGACTACWGGTCCGCACCTTCATTTTGAATTGTGGTTTGATGGCATTCCAATTGACCCGGTCAAATATGTGATTCTATAGTCTCACCATGGGAATAAAATCAGCATTGAGTGTGCCTTTCGCTAAATTTCAGGTTCGGGGAATCAAAAGATGGAGTRCCMAYCCGATAAAAGCGCAAGATAGAGTCTTGAAATACTTGCTGAGACACGGAAAAACCACAGCGTTCGGAGTTGATCACCACCTGGCACAAGTTGACAACTATACCGATTTCAAAAAGGCGGTACCTCTTCGGGATTATGAAGATCTAAAGGGGTATTTTGATAGGATTATTGCCGGGGAGTCCAAWGTGCTCTGGAAGGGCAAGCCGATATATCTGTGCAAAACATCGGGTACTACATCTGGAAATAAGTTCATTCCAATAACGCGTGCCTCCATGCCCAATCACATAGGTTCGGCAAGGAACGCTTTGCTTTCGTATATAGCCGAAACGGGAAATTCCGGCTTCGTAAACGGTAAAATGATATTTCTTCAGGGAAGCCCGGTTCTCGACACCAGCGGCAGCATYCCTGTCGGTCGTTTATCCGGGATCGCGGCAAATCACGTTCCMGCCTATCTTCTTAAAAATCGAATGCCTTCCTACAAAACCAATTGCATTGAAGATTGGGAGRCCAAATTAGAKGCTATTGTYGAGGAAACSYACAAKGAAAACATGACGCTGATAAGYGGGATACCYGCYTGGGTGCAGATGTATTTCGAGAAACTYYTGGAAAAAACCGGTAAGRAAACGATWARAGARATATTCCCGAATTTCTCCCTTTTTGTATATGGTGGCGTCAATTATGAACCTTATCGGTCRATGTTTGARGCTACMATTGGAGGGAAAGTGGACGCGCTGGAACTRTTYCCYGCCTCAGAGGGGTTCTTYGCTTTTCAGGATACGCGGGAAGAAGAGGGCATGCTTCTYATAGTCAAYTCCGGTATCTTTTATGAATTTGTCAAACTGGAACACATTCACGAGGACAATCCTGAAAGGATCTCCCTGGCGGATGTCGAGCTGGGGGTGAATTACGCGATGATCCTCAATACCAATGCRGGACTKTGGGGTTATAATATTGGTGATACCGTCAAGTTTGTTTCGAAGGATCCATACAGAGTCATTGTCAGCGGGCGAATAAAGCATTTTATATCCGCTTTTGGGGAACATGTGATAGCGGAAGAAGTTGAGTCGGCGATTAGGGAGGCGATTGAACTTCAGCAGTTGGAAGTCACGGAATTTCATGTTGCCCCACAGGTAACTCCCACAGAGGGATTGCCGTATCATGAGTGGTTTATAGAGTTTAAAAATGTTCCGGAGAATGTGGAGCAATCGGCAGAAGTAATTGACAAAATACTTCAGAAAAAAAACAGTTATTATAGAGACTTGCTGGAGGGAAATGTACTGCGAGGATTGCGTATTTCAAAGGTGGAGCCGGGAGGCTTTGTAAAGTTCATGAAACTAAGRGGAAAGCTGGGAGGGCAGAATAAGATTCCACGATTGGCAAATGAACGCACCTATGCGGATGAATTGGCTAATTTTGTAATTGAATAGTTTGTCTACATGACTGAAGATAAAAAGCGACATATAGCCATCTTGGGATCGACCGGGTCTATCGGCACTCAGGCGCTGGAGGTCATCAATGCCAATAAGGATCACTTTGCGGTAGAGGTATTGACAGCAAATGACAATGCTGATCTGCTTATTGAGCAAGCCATTAAATATGTGCCCAATGCCGTAGTGATTGGCAATGAATCAAAATATGATCAGGTATTCGCTGCATTGGATCCTGTGGATATAAAGGTCTATGCTGGGGTTGATGCAATTGATCAGATTGTGGGGATGGAGGAGATTGACATGGTGCTCGCGGCCCTGGTGGGATATGCTGGCCTGAAATCTACGTTATCTGCAATTGAGGCGGGCAAGACTATCGCACTTGCGAATAAAGAGACATTGGTTGTTGCAGGTGATTTGGTAACAAGGCGGGCCCGGGAAAAGGGAGTCAATATTTTTCCTGTTGATTCGGAGCACTCCGCGATCTTTCAGTGCCTGGTTGGAGAGTTTGAGAATAAGATTGAGAAAATTTATCTCACCGCATCCGGCGGACCGTTTAGAGGCAAAACAAGGGCGGAATTGGCGACCATAACAAAAACGGAAGCTCTAAAGCACCCCAACTGGGATATGGGTGATAAGATTACGATTGATTCGGCTACCATGATGAATAAGGGCCTGGAGGTGATCGAAGCCAAATGGCTCTTTGGTTTAAACAATGATCAGATTGATGTAATTGTTCATCCCCAATCGGTCATCCATTCAATTGTTCAATTTGAGGATGGGTCAATGAAAGCTCAAATGGGCTTGCCTGACATGAAATTGCCGATTCAGTACGCGTTGGGCTATCCGCAGCGGTTAAGGTCTGACTTCCCAAGATTTGATTTTATGAATTATCCATCTTTGAATTTTGAGCCTGCGGACAGCGAAACTTTTCGTAATCTTGCACTCGCATTCCTGGCGATGAAACAGGGGGGTAATATGCCCTGTGTGTTGAACGCAGCGAACGAGGTTGCTGTGGAGAAGTTCTTGAAGGATCAAATTGGATTTAATGAAATGCCGGAGCTCATAGAAGCTTGTATGGAAAGTGTCGCTTATATCAAAACTCCAAAGTATGATGATCTTGTTGCTTCAGATTCGGAAACGAGAAATCTGGCAAAGGAATTGATCGGAAAAATGGCGTAGCAAAAACGGCTGAGGCTAGAAAAAAATTGAATAAACATTAGGGTATGGATGGATTGGTAATGACCGCACAATTGCTGCTTGGGCTCTCGATTCTTGTAGTATTACACGAGGGAGGCCACTTTTTAGCTGCGAGATTATTTGGAATGAGGGTAGAGAAATTTTACTTGTTCTTCGATGCGGGGGGCTTTAGCTTTTTTAAATTTCAACGGGGAGATACGGAGTACGGTGTTGGTTGGCTACCCTTGGGTGGATATGTAAAGATCTCTGGAATGATCGACGAATCAATGGACAAGGAGGCAATGAAAAAACCACCGGAGTCTTGGGAATTCAGGTCCAAACCAGCATGGCAAAGACTCATTGTAATGCTTGGAGGCGTAACGGTCAACGTGTTGCTTGGTATGTTGATATACTCCCTATCCATTTATTATTATGGTGATAAATGGCTTCCAGCCGRTCAGTTGAAAAATGGTATTGTGGCGTTGGAGCTGGGCCAGGAGCTTGGATTGAAGACTGGTGATAAACTGGTCTCAATCAATGGAAAAAAAGTTGAACRCTTCTCGGATTATTGGGCGTCAAGCACATTTATTGATGATAATGTTGTGCTGAATGTAAATAGGAATGGGCAGCTGATCGATGTCCCGGTTCCAGAGGATTTTATGGTCAAATTATCCAAGGAAAAGGGCTATATCGAGAGGAGATTCACGTTCTATGTAGCGGCAGTTAGTCAAGCCAGTAATGCAGAGAAAGCCGGACTTCAGGAAAATGATGTAATCACGTCGTTCAATGGAACTGACTTTGACTTTTTTGATGAGTTCAAGGATTTATTGATGGCGAACAAAGGACAGGATGTTACGCTGGGGGTACTGCGCGATGGAAGCGCGGTTGAGCTCAATGCACTTGTAGGTGACGATGGGCTGCTGGGGTTTCGGCCAGCTACAAATGATTTTGAATATAAGCAAGAATCGTTTGGCCTTGTTGAGTCATTCTCTAAGGGCAGTGTTAAAGCCTGGTCAATGTTGTTTCTCAATATCAGAGGGATAGGCAAATTATTTCGGGGAGATGGGGCAATAGGTGATTCTATTGCCGGGCCTATTGGGATTGCACAAATATATGGTGGATCATGGAATTGGGAACGCTTCTGGGATATTACTGCCATTCTTTCGATGATCCTTGCATTTATGAATATTTTACCCATTCCTGCTCTTGACGGGGGCCATGTCCTGTTCYTGTCAATTGAATCCTTGTCGGGCATAACGTTCAGCGATAAGTTCATGGAGCGAACGCAGCTTATAGGAATGGTGTTTCTCCTCGCGTTAATGGCYTTGATTATAGGCAATGATATTCGCAAAGTGATTGAGAGTTTGCTGATGTAAATGAAACGAACCGGGATCAATGGCATAACACAGCGGAGAATGATCATTGACGTATTCTGCTTGACCACTGAATTGAGAAGCAAGSATGAATGGGCACCCGTGAAAGACAAATCATGTGGTGCATAAYATCAATTACAGGCACATGAAGCACAGCCTAACATTTTTTTTGACCTTTCTGTTCTTTCTTCCCCTTGTACATGGACAAGATTTTATCTATGATCCGGATAGGAATGCGAAGTCGGATGTTGAGGTTTATGCTGAAGGTGAGGGCAGGGAAAAGAAAAAGCTATTACTGATTTCCTATAAGCCTGTTATGCATATTCCCGATCCTGCGGGTGATATGGAGCTGCTCATGAAATCTGGAAGGGATTTGAAAAAATTATACAACCGGATAAGGCAGGCCCTGGATGTCAGCATGTCTGAAAAATTCGGGGATGGATTTACCGTCACCTCATTGTTGCGGGCCAATGATTCTACAAAGGTTGACTTAGACAGAATTTACGGGGTAGCCAGTTATAATTACGAAGACCGGCCTGTAGAGGTAGGAGAACAAGGTAAATTGGGGAAAATAAACCTCGGCGGCTCTAATAAGAAGCAACCCAGCAGGGATGTGGATACAAAGATCAGAGGAGGGCAGTTATCGTCAAGGGACATTGATCGCTCAAAGCAATATATGAATGTTTCAATTCCTGATAAGGCGTTCATAGCTTACCTGAGTACAAAGTATGATGCAGATATCCTGATGTTTGTCAATCAGTTTGAGCTCAGGAAGACGTTTGCGCAGGGAGAAGATGTTGCATATGGTAAGTACAGCCGGGAGGTGAAAGTGCATTATTCTGTATATGATGGGAGTGGGTTGCAGCTGTATGGCAATTCATCTGTCGACCGAATTGGCGAGAAACAGGACAATATCAATGAAATCATAGCCAAAACTTTTCCAAACATCTCCGCCGATGTATACGACCATATCCCTGGCGCTCATCAGTCAGGTGATGCTCAGAAGTTGGACAAGAAGTACGAGAAAAAGGCGGAGAATCAGGATATTTTAAGAAAAAAGGACTGACCTTCCCGGAGGTTGTGGTTATGCCAAACGGCAACGTTTTCTTATGAGTCATCTACAGGCGCACGGCCAAAATGAAAATACGTAAAACGGTAAATTCACTGCCTCTGTCTAAGATGGATGGCCTATAACAGATTAAAACAAAGCGGCGAATACTTCCTCCACCTTGCCTTTCGCAATTACCTCAATTGATTTATTGGATACATTCAACCCCTTCTTGCCATGTTGGGAAATGTAAATGCGCTCAAATCCCAATTTTCCCGCCTCCGCTATTCTCTGCTCTAACCGGGTTACGGGCCTGATCTCGCCGGTTAGGCTGATTTCAGCAGCAAAGCAGGTCTTTTCCGGGATTGCTACATCTTCATTRGATGATAGAATTGCGCAGATCACGGCAAGGTCAACAGCRGGATCATCKACTTTAAGTCCTCCTGCAACATTTAGAAAAACATCTTTAGAGGCCAAAAGGAARCCGCATTTTTTCTCTAACACGGCCAGCAACATSCCAAGTCTTCGCAAGTCAAATCCYGTTGACGAGCGTTGAGGTGTTCCATATGCAGCCGTACTGACAAGAGCCTGTAACTCAATAAGWATTGGCCGGGCACCCTCTACAGTTGCRGAGATGGCTGTCCCACTTAGTTCTTGTTCGCCCTGGGTTAAGAAAACCTCTGATGGATTGGCAACTTCCTGCAGGCCTTTAGCGYTCATCTCATATATGCCGAGCTCCGAGGTGCTTCCAAATCTGTTTTTTGTCGCTCTTAAGATTCGATAAAGGTGATTGGTATTGCCCTCGAACTGGAGCACCGTGTCTACCATATGTTCTAATATCTTTGGCCCTGCMAGGGACCCYTCTTTTGTAATATGGCCTATTAGAATGACMGGKGTACCTGTTTCCTTGGCAAACCGTTGTAATTCAGCTGCGCACTCCCTGATTTGTGAGACAGACCCTGCCGAGGAGTCAATCCTTGAGGTGTGTAGCGTTTGAATGGAATCAACAATGACGATRCCGGGCTCAATAGAGACTATTTGCTGAAAGATGTTTTGCGTGGAGGTTTCAGTGAGGATGAAGCAATTTTGAACCTGGGAGCCAATCCGATCGGCTCTCATTTTTAGCTGTTGTTCGCTCTCTTCCCCTGATAYGTASAGCACYYTCAGYGAGGGAAGACTCAAGGCTAGTTGCAGCATCARTGTCGACTTCCCTATCCCTGGTTCTCCWCCYAMCAGGATTATTGAACCTSGCACAATGCCACCTCCCAGAAGYCTGTTTARTTCTTCACCTGGTGTTTTAATTCTGYTGTTCTCCGAAACGGTAATATCAGAAATRAGCTGAGGCTTATTTATACGGCTGTTGCCATTACCATTTTGAGTTTTCCAGGATTTCTCTTCTTTGTTGGATTCCAGAACCTCYTCAACRTAAGTRTTCCATTCGYTGCACGAAGGACACTTGCCTATCCACTTTGCTGATTGAACCCCGCAATTTTGGCAAAAAAAGGAAGTTTTTACTTTGGGCATGGACGGAAATGTAGTGTCGGAATGGCCTAAAACACTTTCTCAAATTCCCTTAYCAGAAGGCCACCATCCTGATTGGTAAGAATCATTGTCGTCTTCTTCAAGGTAAGAATTTCCCAAAGAACACTTAAGCCCTCTTGCTGCGATGCGGTAGTGCCAAAGGCAATATTAATATAGGCTGTACTTATCTTTTGTTCGATAACCCAATCTCCCACATCAAGGATACTGTCTCCCGTTGTCTTTAGCTTCATTCGAAAAACTTTGCCAGTTTCGTCAAAGATCCATTGCTCGGTCTCAGTTGGGGCAATATTCATAACATCAACTATGTTCCAGGCACCGACAATGCGCTTGTCTTTCTCTTTTTTTGCTATTGAACAACTGGAAAGGGCATAGCAGCAGGCAATGAATAAAAATAAGCTGTTATACAATCGAATTCTCCTCATGACTTATCTGGATCAGCTTGACAAACTTAATAATTTCATACGAAATAACACGGTATTTAGTTCAGTCTTCTATCAGAGGTCCTACGCAGTGTTCTTTGCCTTTTCAATAATGCTTGTGGAGGAATAGCCCTCTAAAAATTCGATGGTGACCACCTTTCCATTATTTGAGCGAACTGTATCTGCACCTACTATATCCTCTTCGCTCCAATCGCTTCCTTTAACCAGYACATCAGGCTGCACAGCTTTAATCAGATCGTATGGTGTGTCCTCATCAAACAATACAACCGCTTGAACAAAAAGGAAAGAAGCGAGTAACATCGTCCTGCCCATTTCATCCTGCAATGGCCTGCTTTCTCCCTTGTTTCTACGCACGGATGCATCAGTATTTACACCGATAACCAAAACATCGCCTAAATCTGCAGTTTTCGACAGGTAGTCAATATGCCCCAAATGAACAATATCAAAGCAGCCGTTGGTGAAAACGATCTTATTTCCAGCATCCTTCCAGCCTTTTACCGCCTTTTGGAGCTCTTCAAGGGATTTAATCTTAGACTTTATCTGGTTTAAGCTGGACATTTCCRATKACTTTTCTRTTATACCACGAAATTAACACAATAGACAGCAATCCCAGGGTAAGYAGCATAGTAGTTTGSGATGTCCAGATGATCCAACCCAAAGCACCTCCGGGACCTTCYGCAACACCATAGAGTAACAGCACTTTCATTATGGCAGCSGGATATATTCCTATGCCACCTTGTATGAAAATTAAGGAAAGGCCCCCTAATGCAAAGGCGGCAAAGATCCCAGCTGTTGGCACGTTGGAGGTTTCCGCCAAGCTGAAGAAGCAAATATAGAACATCGTAATGTACATCAGCCAGATGAATAGCGTGTGGAATATGAACTTGCCACTATTCTCCATATTCATGATGGACTTCAAACCATCTACGAAACCCGCAAGCAGACCTTTGATTTTAAGAACCATGCTATTAACTGAACGTTTCATAACCCGGTATGTGATTATTCCCATGATGAGCATGGASACGGATACTATAACGCTTACTGTAATCCAGTAACCTGTATCAATATCTTTGGGGAGAATAGATAATAGAAGTGTCTTAATGGTGGTTAGCTGCACAAGTACAACGGCCAACATAATGCTGCCGAGGATGGTGATGTCAGCAATGCGTTCGGCGATTACAGTACCGAAGAGCTTGCTGAATGGAATTTTTTCGTACTTGCTCAGTACACCGCATCGGCTCACCTCTCCAACCCGGGGCAATATCAAATTGATCAGRTAMCCAATCATYACSGAAAAAAAGCTGTTCATRAARTGRGGCTTGTATCCCAATGGAGCMAGCAGGTATTGCCACCTGTATGCCCTGCTTATATGGCTAAAGATYCCAAAGATGACGKRRWADGMGAYCMRMMYGKATWKMKMYYYMWKKRKYKWDMRDMWMAWRRRYTMSWWKTYWTMMKGRKMCMWYWKAYMWAAAACATCCCAGATAATGTAAATCCCTACCAGTAACGGTAAAACGAYCTTGATTGTATTTAGCGCTACTTTTTTCACAGCGGCATTAAAGCGGGGAGTTCAAATTTAATCGAGAAACTTAATTATACAGAATTATATTGTCTATCAGGCGAACATCTCCAGCACGAACCGCTACACAACATACTGCACTRTCYGTACDGCTCCATTTATCTATAGGYTGTAAGGARCGTGAATCAGCAATCTCAACATATTCAACAGATAAATTCGAGCGGCTGTCAATTTCATCAATAACAATTTGCTTGAATCTCTCGACATCTAACTGTTTCAAACGCTCTTTACCCTTTGCCAATGATCGATAAATCGCCGATGCTTCAGCTCTTTGCTCATCGGTGAGCAACAAATTCCTTGAACTCAAGGCAAGACCGTTGGTTTCACGTATCGTTGGGCAACCAATAATCTCGATAGGCAAATTGAGCTTTTCATTCATGCTGCGAACYACCACCAACTGCTGGTAATCTTTCTGTCCGAAATAAGCCCTGTCTGGCTTAATGATCCTGAATAACTTTTCTACTATTGTCAATACTCCGGCAAAGTGACCGGGTCTGAATTGCCCYTCCATYACTTCAAGTAAGGTYCCCAATTCTAAATCACKGTGCCCATTGCCAGCCGTATCTGAAGGATACATTTCTTCYGATTCGGGTGCAAACAGTATATCGCAATCACAGCTTTCCAGYTCYGCAATATCATCTTCCAAYAGTCTYGGATATTTTTCGAAATCACCTTKGTCGTTAAACTGTGTGGGATTTACGTAGATGCTGCAAACGGTAATATCGTTGTCTTTCTTAGAGGAGCGAATTAAGGACAAATGTCCAGCATGCAGGGCCCCCATGGTGGGCACAAAACCAATACTCAGGCCCTTTGCTTTTAGTTCGGAGTATCGGCCCGCATACGCAGCAATATTATGGTAGGTTTCCACAGTGTAAAGCTACAAGTAAAACTTGAAAATTAGGAGAATTATTATTACCTTTGCACTCCATTCAAATCAGAAAAACTATGTCAAAAGCGAAAGTACTTTTTGTCTCCCAGCAGATCGAGCCATACATTGAAGAGGGCAATATGTCGCATGTGTCGCGTCAGCTTCCACAAAGCATTCAGGAAAGAGGAAAGGAGATTAGRACTTTYATGCCTCGTTTTGGCTGYATYAACGAGCGGCGCTATCAACTGCATGAGGTGATAAGGCTTTCCGGGAYGAACCAGATTATTGACGATTCCGACCRCCCCCTTATTATTAAGGTAGCCTCGATTCAGGCAGCGAGAATGCAGGTGTACTTTATTGATAAYGAGGAGTATTYCCAGAGAAAAACCACTTTCAGGGAYGARCGCGGAAAGTTTCATAAGGACAATGATGAGCGAATGATATTCTTYTGYAGGGGTGTTTTGGAGACKGTGAAGAAACTTGGTTGGGCACCTGACATTGTACATTGTCACGGATGGATGACCAGCCTGATGCCTTATTACTTGAAAAAGGTGTACAATGATGATCCTGTATTTGCCAATACCAGGGTGGTTTATTCGGTGTATGATGAAGGATTCACTGAAGTGATGAACAAGAATTTAGCGGTCAAATTGGAGGCKGATGAGAGTTTTCAAGAACAATTGGAGGTTCTCAAGGAGCCCACATTTGACAATTTGAACCAATTTGCAATTGACCTGGCGGATGGCGTTGTGGTCGGTTCAGAAAAGATCAACGCAGCTTCTCAGAAGGCTGTGAAGGGAGCGCAAAGGAAGACCTTGGATTATCATTCAATGGAAACCTTTGCTGATGCCTATTCTGATTTCTACGACGAGCTATTGCAGGCCGAGCCGGTATTAGCTTCCTAAGGCGATAGACAATAAAATTTTCCGGATACAGTTCTTACCAACCAAAGCTGTTCTAAGAAATTCGGCATGTTARAAAKMTTAAGTGWGGCTGGGGGCAACAATCGTTCTGCGCTTGGCACCAGCCCACCTCTCGCTCCTGAAAAATCCTTGATGAACCGTATTGTAATATTGCTCTCTTGTGCGGTGTTAATTTCCGGGTTGGGATGTAATGAGCCCGGTGTGATTGGGCTTGATGTTCAACCCGCTTCGGATATTGTAAATGGCCRRTTCAGCGATACCACTACCTTGGTKGCYTAYACTGTTGAGGCTGACTCATTACTTACCTGGGGTCAGTCAGCYAATCCGCCTTTCACACCTATATTGAGTTTATTGGGCTCATATGTTGATCCGGTTTTCGGATACAGTACTGCTTCTATTTATCTCAAATTTGCCATGCCCACCAATAATGTTGATTTTGGGACCGGCTATATACCAGATTCCCTGGTCATGTCCATTGACTATGTGGGGTTTTATGGTGACGCACCAATTCCACAAACCGTAATGCTGTATCAGTTAACGGATGATATTGACGTTGGCGCTACCTACTATACAAATCAAGATTTCGCATTCAATCTAACTGACTTAGGTGGTACGACGATTAACCCTGCTATTACGGATCAGAGCATCTCCATCAAGCTGAATGATCCAATATTTACTTCGGCGGATGATTCATTCGGTACCAATACGGATTTCCAGGCATTCATAAAGGGATTCTATTTGTTAACCAATGCCTTTGAACCAGGCGGAATGCTGTATCTCGATATCAACTCGGGCACGACAAAACTCACCCTGTATTACGATACTACSAARAGTTTYGATTTYACSATCAATTCTAACAGTGCRTGGATCARTAGATTTCAYCACAACTATGCGGGTACAGCAATAGAAGCTCAACTCAACGATCCATCCTTGGGTGATTCTCTGGTTTATATTCAACCCAATCARGGGGTGATGGTTAAGGTGGAAATGCCGAATCTCACCAATTGGTTGGACGATGGGAAAATTGCTGTTAACAAAGCTGAATTGGTGCTCTCGGTRTACGATGATGGCACKCTTGACACATACAATGTCCCCGATAAGTTATTCATCATCGGCGCAGGAACGAATARTATTYTWCCRGACCCATTCGAGGGTGATACATATTTTGGTGGCTCATACGATGCTGCAACCAAGACATACTCTTTCAATATTGCCAGATACATCCATGAATTACTGTATGAGGGTCGGGCGAATGATGGAATATTTGTGTTTGTTCCCAATAACCTTTTAACATCCGGAAGCGTAGTAAGTGCGAACAGGGTTGTCTTGGGWGGTCCGGGGCACTCGAACTTAGGCATGAAATTGAACTTAATTTATACAAGACTGTAATGTGTGGAATAGTAGCCTATATTGGTGAGAAGGAGGCTTATCCTATTTTGATTAAAGGGCTGCGCAGGCTTGAATATCGGGGATACGACAGCGCTGGCGTCGCCCTTTTGAATTCCAAATTGTATTTGCACAAAACCAAAGGGAAGGTAGCTGATCTGGAGGCGAAACTAGAAGGGAAGAAATTGAGTGGAACGGTGGGAATTGGCCATACGCGTTGGGCAACCCATGGCGAGCCCAATAACGTTAACGCCCATCCGCATGCTTCAATGAGCAAGAAGCACGTAATTATTCATAATGGAATAATTGAGAACTATGCCCCCCTGAAAAAAGAGTTGGCTAAAAGAGGATACGACTTCAAAAGCGACACGGATACGGAAGTTCTCATTCACCTGATYGAGGACATTCAGATAAAGGAAAAGGTTGACYTGGTTGAGGCGGTGCGAATGGCGCTCAACCAAGTAGTTGGAGCYTATGCCATCGTTGTATTGTCTARYGATAATCCAGACCAAMTCATTGCTGCCAAGAAGGGRAGYCCWYTGGTAATCGGTGTTGGAGAAGGTGAGTTTTTTGTTGCTTCGGATGCAACCCCTATTGTTGAGCACACGAAGAATGTTGTATATCTGGAGGATAATGAAATCGCGATCATCAACCGCAATGAAGAGCTGAAGATCAAGACAATTAAAAACAAGGACAAAACACCTTATCTGCAAGAGTTAGAAGTGCATCTGGAAGCTTTGGAAAAAGGTGGTTATGACCATTTCATGCTCAAAGAGATTTATGAGCAACCACGGTCGATAAAAGACAGCATGCGAGGCAGGATCAACTCGGCCAAAGGTATCGTTGCGCTGGGAGGTATCAAGGATTACGAAAAGAAACTATCAAACGCAAAGAGAATTATTATTGTRGCATGTGGCACTTCCTGGCAYGCSGGTTTGGTTGGAGAGTATTTGTTCGAGGAGTTGGCCCGTATTCCTGTTGAGGTAGAGTATGCATCGGAATTTAGATATCGCAATCCAATCATATCAGAAGGCGATGTAATAATCGCTATTTCTCAATCTGGAGAAACWGCKGATACMTTRGCSGCNMTTGMAWYRKCAAAGAAGAGGGGAGCGATTATCCTTGGGATATGCAATGTGGTAGGCTCTTCGATTCCACGTGCCACTCATGCCGGATCATATACCCATGCCGGTCCGGAAATCGGGGTGGCATCTACCAAAGCGTTCACCGCGCAGATCACCGTATTGGCCTTGATGGCSCTGTCMGTGGCGCAGAATAAAGGCAATCTGACAGAATCTAAATTYCGRCAATTGTTGCGGGAACTGGAGCTGATACCTGATAAGGTAGCAAAGACGCTAAACGCCAATGACCAGATTAAGTACATATCTGATATATATAAGGATGCAACTAACTTCCTGTATTTGGGAAGGGGATACAATTTCCCTGTGGCCCTCGARGGTGCACTCAAGCTGAAAGAAATCTCATACATTCACGCTGAAGGTTATCCGGCTGCCGAGATGAAGCATGGTCCGATTGCATTGATCGATGAGGCAATGCCYGTGGTYGTGATAGCTACYAARAAGGGMTCKTAYGATAARGTWGTGAGCAATATCCAGGARGTRAARGCKCGYAAGGGYAARATYATTGCAATCGTCACTGAAGGYGACACTGCTGTAAAAGAAATTGCTGATCACACGATTGAAATACCGGAGGTAGCCGAAGTCTTTACCCCACTGATTTCCGTAGTTCCACTGCAACTGCTCTCCTACCATATAGCCGTAATGCGCGGCTGTGATGTGGACCAACCCAGAAACCTGGCGAAATCTGTCACGGTAGAATAGGTTATCTGCGAATTAATGTTTTTAAGCTTCCCTGAATTGGGAAAGTTGATCTATTGATTCATACCCTGGGATTATTGCATTAAGCATGTCATGGGTCATAGTCCCGTACCGATGTCTATACGTACAATCTTCTTCCAGAGCCCCATATTATCCGGAACAGGCATTCGTAGATTCGTACAGGTTGGGATTCGCAATTGGCTTTACTCATGGGCTAAACTTACTTTGACCACAAGCTCCAAACTCCTCTTAGGTTTAGGTATTCTCCTTGTGCCACATCAGGATCCTGGAGTTCTTGAAAAATGGTTTGGTGTCTTTGGACAAAATCAACACCATCATATCGATGAAAGGCAAGATTCCGAGGACGCCTCCGAATGTCACCAAATATAAAATAGGGATAACAGGTTTTGCGCCCAGATAGATGCGATGGAGTCCGAGCCACCCAAATGGCAATGGCATTGCCAAAATTGCAGCGATAACCTTGCTTTTAGTTGAATCCGCTTCTGTTTGGTAAAGGTTGAAAGGTGATTCTTGCAAACCAGACCTTACAMCGGKGAGATCAACTGAATGCAGAACATKCTGATGTTTTACCGGTTTGGTCTTCCCCTGAACCTCAACTGCGGACAGACAATAGCASAGCRCTACCAAAAGCCACTTGCCACTTGCATTATTAAACAGCTGCTGCATACCTCTCAGCCACMGCGTCCCAATTGACCACATTCCAAAATGCTGAAACGTAGTCTGGTCTTCTGTTCTGGTAGTTGAGGTAATAGGCATGTTCCCATACATCAAGTCCCAATATGGGTGTGCCTTTCACATCGGCGATGTCCATCAGCGGGTTATCCTGATTTGGCGTAGATGTTACCGCCAGGCCATCTTCCGTTACTACTAACCAAGCCCAACCAGAACCAAAACGCGTTGCTGCTGCGGTAGCAAATTGATTTTGGAATTCCTCCAATGAGCCAAAGCTTGAGTTGATAGCATCGGCTAAATCTCCGTTGGGTGCACCACCAGCATCCGGTCCCATAATTCCCCAGAAGAGGCTGTGGTTATAGTATCCGCCACCGTTATTTCTGATAGCAGGAGAGTGTCCTGAGATGCCTCCCAGTATGTCCTCAATGGAAGAGTTGGCCAGATCAGAGTCCTCAATTGCTTTGTTGAGATTGCCAGTGTACGCATTGTGATGCTTGCCGTGATGAATCTCCATTGTTCTCGCGTCAATATGTGGTTCTAATGCATCATGTGCGTAAGGTAGATCGGGTAGTTCGAAAGCCATTTTTTTTGAGTTTTTACCTCTGTCATCGGAGGCGTTATGAAAAGTATTGAGTACTCAAATATAGCAATAAATGCCTATTTCCGTTTGTAGATTGGAACGGTGGAGCAGGCCTCCCCAAACATCAAACTTTTCACTACCGGTTTCAATATCCTGGTAAGTTCCACGTAGGCAGATTCCGGAACAGGCTTGTTCCCACACCCGTTAACAATAACACGTTTATCCCTATAAGCCGACAGGTCAACTGTTTGGAGTGATTCCTGAAATAGCACGGTTTCAAGCGTGTCCAGGTTTCCGAACAACACCCTTTTTGCAATATTTTCCAGAGATGCACCTATAAGCATATAAGCCCAGGTCGGRACTATTGCRTCAGACGAGCATGTCAAARCAACATARTGWCCCTGATACTTGCCCCAATCTTCAGTCTTCACTTGCTCTCTGAATGCTTTTTCACGCAAGACKATACCTTCATCTAAATAGTTRGAGATATCAATTACAGAGCGCTCTCCCTCCTGATAATAATCTTCAAGATTGAAGTTAAGCAATGCGCTTTTGGCAACTTTGTTTTCAATTTCCTCAGCCATTTTTATAGCATTCCAAGTTCCAATCTCGCCTCCTCACTCATCATGTCCATTTGCCAGGGTGGTTCAAACACAATTTCGATCTTAGCGGTGTTGACATCTTTGATTCCTTGAATCTTGGCCTCTACTTCTGCCGGAAGTGATTCAGCTACAGGACAGTTTGGTGAGGTTAAGGTCATTAATATATTTACATTCAGATCGTCATCTATATTTATCTCATAGATGAGCCCCATCACATATATGTCAACTGGAATCTCGGGATCATAGCACGTTTTCAAAACGTCAATAATTACTTCCTCTAGCATTTTCTTCGTTATACTCATCTCTTAAGCTTTTGCTTGGTACCCCAGCGCATATATTTTCATTTGTTTGATCATTGAAGCCAATCCATTTGAACGGGTTGGTGACAGGTGTTCTATAAGCCCAATCTCTTTGATAAAGTATAGATCCGTTTCAATAATTTCATCTACATCATGATTCGACAATACATGCACCAATAAACCAATGATTCCCTTTGTAATGATCGCATCGCTATCCGCTTCAAAGATCAATTTTCCATCTACTATCTCCGTATGAAGCCAGACCTTGGCCTGACAACCTCTTACTTCGTATTCCTCAGTTTTGTACTTGTCATCCAGCAGCGACAATGACCTGCCAAATTCAATAAGGTGCTCATATTTTCCCATCCAGTCTTCGAATATGGAAAAGTCTTCAATGATCTCCGCTTGCAATTCATTGATCGTGTTCACTCTTACTCGTTATTGGTTATTAGTTGATCGTTGTGGTTATTTGGTTTCTGGTTATGGTTTTCTGGTATGTAATTCCCCAACTCATTGGCATATTATTCACCATACGATAAAATCAAGGAATCAACTATAAAAAAAGATTCTCGCTTCCATTTTATCCTAACATTGAACCGGCCATTTCAATACCATCCACCAATTTATCCACTTCCTCTTTGGTATTATAGAATGAAAAAGATGCGCGTACCGTTCCTGCAATGCCAAATCGATCCATAAGCGGTTGCGTACAGTGGTGTCCGGTTCGAACTGCAATACCGAGTTTGTCCAATATGGAGCCTACATCAAATGGATGATGGTTCTTTAGTAAAAATGAAATAACACTTGCCTGTTCATCCGGTTCACCTATAAATCTCAATCCATCAATACTTCTTAACTGTTTCAGTGCATAATTGAATAACTCCTGCTCGTAGGCCTGGATATTGTCATAGCCGAGGGCATTGATGTAATCAACAGCAGCTCCCAAGCCAATTCCACCGGCAATATTTGGTGTTCCTGCCTCAAACTTGTGCGGTAAATCATTGTATTCTGTTTTTTCAAAAGAGACCCTGCTTATCATGTTTCCACCTCCGTGATAGGGTGGGAGTTCATTGAGGAGGTCTTCCTTTCCATATAGCACGCCCACCCCGGTGGGTCCAAACATTTTATGAGAAGAAAAGCAGTAAAAGTCAGCGTTAAGTGCCTGTACATCCACAGCCATATGTGGAACTGCCTGAGCACCATCAATAACCACCAATGCACCGTAATCATGAGCACGACCAATAATTTCCTTCAAGGGAAGTACCGTTCCCAATGTGTTGGATACATGTGCAACAGCAACAACTTTTGTCTTGTCACTAATGAGTGCTGAATATGCTTGCAGGTCAATATTTCCCATGTCATCTACAGGAATGACCTTCAGAATGGCGCCTTTCTCTTCACACACAAACTGCCAGGGTACAATATTGGAATGGTGTTCCAGTTCTGYAACAATGATCTCATCGCCAGCGGATATTATGCTTCGTCCCATGCAATTGGCCAGCAGGTTAATGGATTCRGTGGTACCRCGGGTGAAGATKATCTCATGATTGTGTTCAGCRTTGATAAGGTTCYTAACCTTTTCCCGCACCTSCTCGTATTTCTCCGTGGCTTTCCCCGAAAGAGCATGTACCCCMCGGTGGATATTGCTGTGTTCKCGTTCGTAGTACTTGCTAACGGCATCAATAACSRCCYTGGGTTTTTGTGARGAGGCACCATTATCCAGATAGACCAATGGGTATCCGTTCACCTCCTGATCCAGGATGGGAAAATCCAATCTGATTTTATGGGGTTCCAGGGGCATCGCTGTTCTCGTATTGACCTTCTCCAGGGTATCCACTGTCTTTATTGTTTAATTAACCATTGAGTTGTGCCAGGATCAACTCGATTACCTTCTCTCTAAAAGTGTCATCYGCAATTTTTTCCGTTACCTCAACAGAAAATCCCTGCAGCAGCATCGACATTGCAATTTGCTTAGGGATACCCCTGGATCGAAGGTAAAATAGCGCCTCTTGATCTACTTGTCCAATCGTAGCACCATGACTGCATTTTACATCATCCGCATAAATTTCCAGTTCGGGTTTTGTATTCATCGTTGCGTTGTCCGATAGCAATATGTTTTTGTTGGACTGAAATGCATTGGTGCGCTGTGCATYCTGGTGAACCAATACCCGGCCATTGAATATTCCKGAAGATTCTCCATCSAGCAACCCAACATAAAGTTCATTGCTTACACAGTCGGGTTTCTTGTGCTCAATAATTGTATGGTTGTCGACCTGGTTCTTACCCCTGATGTGATAATATCCATAAAGATTGGATTCACATCCGGTCCCTTCCATTCGCACATTTACATTGTTCCTGACAAATGAGCCTTCTAATGTTGTGGTCACTCTGGTATATCTGGAATCCCTTTCTTGCCGCACATAAGTTCCGTTGACAATATTGCCCCCATCGTTTTGCAATACATATTGGTTCAGTTCTGCATTTTCTCCAATTGCAATTTCCTCCACAGCGTTCACCATAGCGCCATTCGCTTCTGTTTTGCCGTTGCTAATAAGTTTTACGGAACTGTTCCTGCCCACAACGATAAGGTTCCTTGGCTGAAATATTCCCCCATCTGCATTGACAGGTTGATGTGGGAGGTAAATCGGGTCTTCAACAATTGTATCATCAGGTACGTGAAGAAATATGCCATTTGAAAAGAACGCTGTATTTAAGGCGGTTAAGCCAGCATTTTCTATTCCGGCGTATTTTCCCARATRTTGTTCRATCAACGGGTGAYTGTCYGCAATGGCCTGGCCCAAAGTGCTCAAYTCAAARTTTGCGTTTTTCAGAGAAGCAACTTTCGAACTRARTGCCCCTTCATCATTGRSTAAATTCACSTCCAAACCAYTGAGYACYTTGCCAATRCGCGAATATTTCCAATAYTCTAAACGGTTRTTTGGCAATCCRGYTGATTCYAACGCMCGCARTGCATTTTCCCGGGTATAGGATAGGTTGGAACAAGCRTTTTCAGGSAGCTTKTTCMKKTWKYYKBCAWATWTRKWKCTRTAWKYSYTYRYSATTMTSSTWCYKYSAKTTSACCAAATTCYTCCTTGATCCAATCATATCCTTTTTCCTCAAGAGTCCGGGCGAGGTCTTTGTCGCCCGACTTAACAATGCGCCCATCGTAGATAATGTGAACATAGTCTGGAACGATGTGGTCGAGCAATCTTTGATAATGTGTGATGACTACGGTGGCGTTGTCTTTGCTTCTGAGGCGGTTAACTCCCTCAGCAACAATCCGAAGTGCATCGATATCCAATCCGRAATCAGTCTCATCYAAGATGGACAGCTTGGGTTGCAGYATKGCCRTTTGAAAGATTTCRGATTTTTTCTTCTCTCCTCCTGAGAACCCTTCATTAACMGATCGTGAGGTTARGCTTTTGTCAATCTCAATGACTTTCATCGTTTCCTTCATCYGCTTTAGGAAATCCGCRCCATTCAACGGTTCCAGTCCATTGAATTTTCTTACYTCRTTCAGGGATGTGCGCAGAAAGTTAGTGGTGTTAACTCCAGGAATCTCAACYGGATATTGAAAGGCCAGGAACAATCCCTTTCGGGCACGATCTTCWGGRGACAAGTCCAATAGGTCTTCCCCATTAAACGAAGCTGTCCCTCCGGTTACCTCATACTCTCCTCTTCCYGCCAATACYGAGGCCARYGTGCTTTTRCCAGAGCCGTTMGGGCCCATGATGGCATGCACCTCCCCAGCTTTGACCTCCAGGTTGATTCCCTTCAAAATCTCAGTTTCTTCAACTGCTGCTTTTAAATYYTTGACRCTTAACATTTCCTTTTCTTCAATTAATTATMCTAGCCTACRCTGCCTTCCAAACTGATTGACARCAGCTTTTGTGCTTCTACGGCAAATTCCATGGGCAGCTGTTTCATGACTTCCTTGCAATAGCCATTGACAATCAGTCCAATCGCTTGCTCTGTATCCAACCCTCTCTGGTTACAATAGAAAATTTGATCCTCTCCAACTTTGGAGGTAGTTGCTTCATGTTCCACAACAGCCGTTTTGTTGCTGGTTTCAATATATGGGAAGGTATGTGCACCGCAACGATCACCTAGCAGCAGGGAATCACATTGCGAAAAATTTCTCGCATTGTGGGCATTTTTCCCAATTCTGACCAAGCCGCGATAACTGTTATTGCTAAAACCACCAGAGACACCTTTTGAAATGATCGTGCTCCTCGTGTTCTTTCCAATGTGCAACATTTTGGTKCCTGTATCTGCYTGCTGATGGTTATTYGTGACAGCAACCGAATAAAATTCACCAACGGTATAATCTCCTTTTAGAATTACGCTGGGATATTTCCAGGTAATGGCCGAGCCGGTTTCGACCTGGGTCCAGGAGATCTTCGAATGGTCTCCTTTGCAAATTCCCCGCTTGGTCACAAAATTATAAATGCCTCCAACTCCATCYTTGTTBCCCGGATACCAGTTCTGAACTGTAGAGTACTTGATTTCAGCTCCTTTATGTGCGACCAACTCAACAACAGCAGCGTGGAGTTGGTTTGTATCCCTCATAGGTGCAGTGCAGCCTTCCAGGTAACTCACGTAAGAATCCTCATCTGCAATCAGCAGTGTTCTTTCAAACTGTCCGGTGTTGGCTTCATTGATTCTGAAGTATGTGGAGAGTTCCATCGGGCAACGAACYCCTTTAGGAATATAACAGAACGAACCATCTGAGAATACCGCGGAGTTCAATGTTGCATAGAAATTGTCCGTATAAGGCACTACGGTCCCTAAATATTGCTTAACCAGTTCCGGATACTCCTTTACAGCGTCACTGAATGAGCAGAAGATGATACCCAACTCTTTCAGCTTTTTGGTAAACGTTGTTTTTACCGAAACACTATCAAGTACAACATCCACCGCGACTCCGGAGAGTTTCTTTTGTTCCTCAAGGGAAATACCCAGCTTTTCATACATCTTGAGCAGTTCCGGATCAACTTCATCAAGCGATTCCAGTTCWGGCTTCYTTTTAGGAGCAGCATAATAGATGATGTCCTGGAAGTCAATTTCAGGATATTTTACATGCGCCCATTTGGGTTCTTGTTTTAGTGTTAACCAATGGCGAAATGCTTTGAGTCTCCATTCAAGTAGCCACCCGGGTTCGTCTTTCTTCGCGGAAATAAATCTAACCGTGTCTTCTGTTAGTCCTTTGGGAGCAACATCTGACTCAATATCCGTAACAAAGCCGTATTTGTATTCCTGCTCAGTTACCTCCTTTAATATTTCTAACTCATCTGACATCTAGTAGTTCCAAAATTTATAGATAGAGTGATATGCGAATAGCCTACCCTTAGACCGAGAAACTCTCGCCACATCCACAAGTACGTGTAGAGTTAGGGTTGACGAAAACAAATCCTTTTCCATTGAGGCCGCCAGAGTAGTCTAATTCTGTGCCTACCAGATACAAGAAACTCTTCTTGTCCACAACGATCTTGACGCCCTTATCCTCAAATTCCTGATCCCCTTCTTTTAATTGCGTATCGAACTCCAGAACATAGGATAGGCCGGAACAACCTCCGCTGGCTACCCCTACTCTTACAAAACTTTCCTCTGGTGAACCAGATTGGGAAATTTCATGCAAGAGTTGATCCTTCGCTGATTCAGTTACTTTGATCATCTTCTGATGATTTTGATGTTGTTGCTTATACGAAAACCGATCTTATTTAGATTCATTCTAAATAAGAATAATTTATACACAAATTTACCAATTAAAATCGTGTTTGCCAAGATGTTTCACGGTGGTCTTCTAATACAGCTTTACATCTGGCAACTGCAATACTGAACGGCGATTGTGCCGATAAATTTGTTAATACTTATTTTGTTTTGACATTTTTCACCTTGTGTTTTTACGGATTTTTGAGAAAAAGCGTATTTATGCCATCRTTGCAAACATCATTTTTKGGATTATTRTTGGCTTTSATCTGYCCTGYTATCWSCYTCGGMCARAYCCKGAACAAAGATGGTTCTATTGATTGCACRGAGCCAACCGTTATAGSGGTCRSCMRGRGYCAAATTCAGATGACCTCCTCTGGTGAGTATGAAGTGGCTGTTGCCGGAAAAGATCCCGTAGTTTTCTACAAGGAAAGTGACAAGTATACATTCTGGTACAAGATTGTARTAAGTCACAATTGYGATCTGCAATTCGACATATATCCTTCTGATMGGGGTGAYAGRTATAACTTCTTCCTATACAAATAYGAGGGAGCTAACTTTTGTAAAGGAATTATTGATAGAACTGTTACACCCTTTCGWGCCAATCTGTTTGATAGNANNGKTRSYRATGAANGNGNAGTAGGTGTATCYRRCAGKGTTAAGGGYGAAAGAATGGAGGGTGTGARTGAGGAGCATTACTTCTATTAYAGRCCTCGACAGCAGGTAATTGAAGCGCATAGCGGGGATGTTTATTATTTAAATGTTCATCATCTCGTTGGGGATGATTGTGGGCACGCTATTGAATTCTCCTCCTGTRAAAAGTCACTTCGGATTGAGGCAAAGCACAAGCCTTGTTATGARCCAAAGGTTGATCCCGAATCCGTGYTGGAGGCTCTTGAAARACTAAAAGGTATAACCGGSATWGCTTCAATTTCARGCMAGTCYATTGAAGAGCTTGAATTGGAGGATTCGCCTTTGGTGGCCAATGAGGAAGTGGAGCAARTCCCTGCAATGRATCAAGAACAGGATCAAACACAGMGTGTCGTTCTCAATCCGTTCGCTTATGATGCSCGATCTAAAAAGTCTTTACACATRGATTTAAAGATTTCTGAATCTGAAACAGGTAAACTAATTACGCATCRGGTGAATAAAGATGGRGGCATTGAGGCTGAATTCTCGGMAAATACYGACTAYACAATCGAATATTCAAGCTTGGGRTATCAATCARCACAAATGGAATTGCRYACYGGAATTGATGAGCAAGAGTTTGTGCTGGATCCSGTTTAYCTTGACCCAAGGGCGGTTGGAAGTAATATCGTGCTAAACAAYATATATTTTCATCCCAATACWTATGTCTTCCGMAATGGGGGGGAGCAGGAACTGGAAAGGCTGCTGAATTTCYTGAGGGACAATGATCARGCACGTATAGARATTCAGGGACATACAAATGGTGATTATCGCGTTAAATCAAAATCTCAATATGCTCACCTCAGTAAAGCCTGGAATTTTCGGGGGTCTTCCCAAAAGCTRTCCAGGCTAAGGGCGGGTGARGTCCGCGATTACCTGACTGGCCGGGGCATAGATCCGGAKCGATTGCTGGTAGTAGGTTTRGGAGGRAAACAGATGATCATCCCTGATCCCCAYGATTATGAAGATCGGCTTGTCAACATGAGAGTTGAGATAGTAATATTGGTAATTTAGGTCAATNAAAAAACYCCGTTTCAGCYWYGYAGCTGMAACGGAGTTTTTNCTATAGGTGAACGAAACCTTRCTACTTCTTWGACGGTCTTTTTCTKGCTTTCTTCKCTTGCGCCTTCTTCTCTTTTTCGYCGTCAGCAGCGAAATAAACTACCGATARATCCCKGTATTCCATTGGATTGATATCAAACCCGCGAACATYTAACTGYAAYAACCGGTAATGCTCATAATAGTAAATAGGCATAATTGCTGCATCATCCATCGCAACTTGATCRGCYTTCCTATATAGCTCTAACCTCTTCTCATCATCAACTTCTCTAAGTCCCAAAGCGAAAAGAGAATCAAACTGAGCACTCTTATACCTCACCGAGTTGATATAAGACTTGTCGYTCAAATKGGCAGGAATATGCGGGCTATACAATAGATTCAGGAAGTTCTCYGGGTCTGGATAATCAGCGATCCATCCTGTTCTCCAAAATAAAGCCTTTCCTGTTTCAAGATTCTCCAGGTGCTGCGCCCAAGGCATCACATTTAATTCAACATCAATATTCAAATTCTCTTTCAGTTGCTTYTGGATAACCTCAGCGATTTGTACGTTTCGAGAACCTCCACTGTTCAATTGYAGGGTCAATTTGGGAAAATTGTTTCCATTTGGATACCCAGCTTGTGCAAACAGTGATTTTGCTTTGTCCGGATCAAAATTGTATCCTATAATTCCTTCAAAGTCATAGTCCTTAAAGGCMGGGGGCACAATTCCATAAATAGCTGGTCGTCCTTCCCCCTGGAGGGTATAMGTAACGATAGACTCCCTGTCTATGGCCCAGTTAAAGGCTTGTCTAACCAGTTTATTACTAAAAAGATCACTCTGGTGCTGAAATCCATAATAGTGTAAGGCAAGAGCAGGTGTAACCTGAACCTCAAAACTAGCTCCGTTTACGGCATCGGCCAATTCACCCATCACCTCATCAATCATTTCAATRGGTAACTCAAATACCATATCCARATTTCCCTTCTTGAATTCAAGYAATTCAGACTTCTTCTCCTTCAAAAAKGTGATTTTTAAGCGCTCCAGATAGGGAAGCTGATTCCCGTGTTCGTCATAACCCCAGTAGGATAGATTTTTTGACAACAACACGTCTTCACCCTCTCTAATAGTCTCAACTTGAAAAGGACCAGTACCGACGCACTTGACACGCATGTCAATCCCGTACTTGTCCAAAGCCTCTTTAGGGAATRCCCATGTGAAAGGGGTGCACAATATTTGTAAAAAYCCRGCAAAGCTGTAGTTCAGGTCAATTTGTAGCGTGTACTTATCGATAACCTTCACACCGGTAACTCCCTCAGCTAAAGGGGTGCCTTCTATTGTTGATTGATAGTACTCATCTGCCCCAACAACCCGATTTTTGAAAACCCAAAAGCCCTGATTCTGCGGATCCGAAGTACATAGCATVGTAAAGCAATACTTGAAATCTTCTGCCGTAACTTCTCTCCCTTTACCATCATCAAAGCAGGCATTGTCATGGAATTTYACYCCTTCTCTTATGTGAAATGTGAATTTAGTAGCATCGTCATTGACCTCCCAGCTTTCTGCAAGTCCTGGAATGAGCTCTAAATCTTTTTGTGAATACTTAAGCAGACCTTCATAAATCTGATTGGTAATACGATGACCTACAACTTCYGTAATGTTCAAWGGGTAYAGGTTTCTGAAATCCTGAACCTCATTCATCCTGAATACACCTCCAAGGGGAATGTCACCCTTTCCGATTTCTGTTACACCCGGTGGCACATCTGGCTTACATGACCATAGCACAATCGCGCTTAGAAGTGAAACTATTATTACTTTTCTCATAATTGTWTTACTAAAGTTACTCTGCTTTTAGCTCTCCCTCCATCTGGGAAAAYGCCATTRTATTACAAGGATTTCACGAACGATGCAAATATAGAGATTTATATATAATAACTCAAAAATTATTAATAATCGATATCCAGATAGATTGGACAGTGATCTGAGTGTTTCGCTTCRGCTAAAATTCGTGCTGTCCTCATTGATTCATTGAGAGGTTCAGAMACCAAATGATARTCGATMCGCCAGCCCAAATTGCGCTCCCTYGCGTTTTGTCGATATGTCCACCAGGAATAGTTGTGAGGCTCCTGATTAAAATGYCGGAATGAATCGTGCATTCCYGAATTCATGAAACCATCGATCCACTCTCTTTCCTCTGGGAGAAAGCCCGAGCTTCTGGCATTTGCAACCGGATTGTGGATGTCAATGGGTTTGTGGCAAATATTATAATCACCTGAGATAATCAGCTTGGCCCGCTCTTTCCTTAGYCCATCAATGTATTTTTGAAAATCCGAAAGCCACTCCATYTTAAACGMYTGYCGMWKATCYCCGCTAGATCCCGAGGGCATGTAAACCGACATTATAGAAACATCTCCAAAATCCACTCTCAGGACTCTTCCTTCCCGATCATATTTTTCTATACCGCATCCATGTTCTACATGATCGGGCTTCCGTTTAGAGAGGATTGCAACACCACTGTATCCTTTTTTCTCCGCTGAGTGCCAAAAGTGATGGTATCCGGCATCCTCAAACTGTTCAGTGTCCACCTGTTCCTCCAACGCTTTGGTTTCCTGAAAGCAAACCACATCTGGGTCACAAGCTTTTATCCAGTCYAGCAAGCCCTTCTTGAGAGCTGCTCTAATTCCATTGACGTTATAGGATATTATCACCGCCATAGTACAATCTTTGATCAGATTTACGAAAATATGATTAATTCATATATGATCTAACATTAATRGRTTTAATGCGTTATTATTGTCCTACAATCATCTGGAATTTGAATAGGGATAGTAACAAGAAATTACGTTCGGGAAAGCGTAAGATCCCTGGGAGAAACKGTCTGTCGCTATTAAGTTTATTAATACTGCCTGCGATGTTTCTGGGGGTTACGACGGGGGATACTTATGGCCAATATATCAATAACAACAGGCTGACTTCTGTTGCGGAGGTCACTGATACTGTTCATTTTGAYAGCTTGAGCACAATCCCATCGTCTCTKCKAATCAGGGATGCTGAAGGGTACCTGTTGAATGATTCAACTTATTGGATYGATYACGCCAATTCATTGTTGGTTTTCTTTGATCACCYGGAGAAGGTCAAAACACCGGTGCAGCTGACGTATAGGGTGTTCCCTTTSATGTTTACCACYGAGCGCTCTCACAARARYACGTCCTTGCTCAYGCCTGATCCYAGCGGATTAACGGATCCCTTTGTTTATACATTTAARAAGAGCAATTCCGAYATTTTTGGAATGGGAAACATAAACAAGAGYGGTAGCATATCAAGGGGTGTWAATTTCGGGAACAGYCAGGATGTAACGGTTAATTCCAGTTTGGACCTTCGCCTTGCGGGTAAGATTAGTGATAACGTGTCAATACTGGCAGCTATAACKGATGATAATATCCCMATACAACCGGATGGAAATACACAGCAAATTCAGGAGTTTGACAAAGTCTTTATCCAGCTGTATGATAAAAATTCAACCATGACGGCTGGKGATTTTGAAATTGGAAGACCYAAAAGTCATTTCATGAACTTTTACAAGAAGGCYCAGGGRGCAAGCTTYAGTACGAAAAAGATGCTGGGGGTGGAGCAATCACCCRGATTATTAACGKTGGAAACAAGCGCCGCGGTRTCTAARGGCAAATTCGCGAGAAATACTTTCAATGCCGTTGAAGGCAATCAAGGACCYTATAAATTGACAGGCAATGCAAATGAGGTGTTTATAATYATTATTTCCGGMACMGAACGGGTATACATGGATGGGGCYTTGCTGAAGCGTGGTCAGGATCACGATTACATMATTGACTACAATACCGCAGAARTAACTTTTACGCCTAAAATCTTGCTGACCAAAGACAARAGAATCGTTGTTGAGTTCCAGTATTCGGATAGAAAYTACACACGGTCATTGGCCTATGCAAGAGTAGGGTACTCAAATGATCGGTTGCAAATATACGGGGCGATGTATTCTGAGCAAGATGCAAAGAATCAGCCYATTGATCAGGAYCTTAGCGATGAGAATATCAAAATTTTACAAGAAATTGGCGACAACCTTGATTCTGCCTTGACAAGCAATATAGACAGCGTCGGGTATTCGGACATTGGCGTATTGTACCAACGGAAGGATTCTTTGGGTTATACAGTCTATGAGTACTCTGCTGATTCGGGGGTTTTTCAGATTGGGTTTTCCAACGTTGGAGCCGGCAATGGCAATTATGTTCAGGATTTTAATTCTGTAGCCAATGGACGTGTTTTCAAGTGGGTCGCGCCTGATACGACGAATTCGGTAATCGTATGGAATGGTTCATATGAACCGGTCGTTAACCTGGTAACACCAAAAATCCGGCAAATGGCGATTATTGGTGGGAGTTATAAGCTCGGAGAATCCACGAAAATCGTTTTTGAAACCGCGGTTAGCAATGAAGATCTAAACACCTTCTCTTCTTTGGATGAAGGGGATAATGTTGGAGCGGCTATCAAGTTTTCATTGCTCAACACAAGAAAAATTGGTGGATCAACTGAGGATCCGGTTGACCTCATCTCAAGTTTRGAATATGAGCAAGTTGACAAACACTTTGTGCCGATCGAGCGGTTTAGAAAAGTAGAATTTGAACGAAACTGGAACGTGAAGAATCTGGATATACGTGATCACCAATACCTCCCGGGATTGTCTTTGGAGATGAAACAGAAAAGTACGGGATCCTTTAGGTATGCCTTTAAATCGTTTATCCGGGGAGAGCAGAGCAAGGGCTTAAGAAACCAGGCGGTATTGCGGGTGCATAAGCGGGGGTAYATTGTGGACTTTACSGGCAGYGTAGTTSAATCCGACGACTCGCAGAACAGCTCCAGGTTTATTCGCTCGAAAGGATTGGTATCCCAGCAAATCAGGGGTGTAATAATTGGGCTTAAGGAAGAGCAGGAGCACAATATTTTTAAAGATGTCGTGACCGATACGCTGACCGCCAGCAGTTATAAATTCTATGATTGGAGTGCATTTGTGCAAAGCCCCGACACGGCCAAAAATAAGCTGGGTATAAGYTACGGGCAAAGAACCGACTACGCTCTTGACAATAATGTGCTTWCKAAATCGACGWTAGCRGAGAACTTGAGGTTATCCTTTGGGTTTTTGGGCAAACCAACCAATACTCTTAGTGGTAGTGTCACTTATCGAACCCTTGATATACTGGATTCTRTCAAAAAAGACGAAGCGCTGATCAGYAGGTTAGAGCATCGGGTAAAAATGTTGAAAGGGGTGATCTCGGCYACCACGTTTTATCAAATCGGATCGGGMCAGGAGGTGAAGCGGGAGTTTTTTTATCAGAAGATTCTAGCTCAGGGTCAAGGGGTTTATGAATGGATCGACCGCGATTCAAATGGAGTTGAGTCATTGGGCGAGTTTGAGATAGCGGCTTTTCAATACAATGCCAATTATATTAAAGTGTATGTGCCCACGAACGAGTACGTAAAGACATTTTCCACYATGTTCAATGAAGCGCTCTATATTCGVCCCTCTGCAGTTTGGAAGAACAGTACGGGATTGAAAAGGCATGTGGCGAGATTTTCCAATCAGACGACCTACAGGGTGAGTCGAAAAAGTGTAAATCCCGATTTGATTCTATCCTATAATCCCTTCATYCTGGATGACAAAGTTTTGAGCGACAGCGCAACTGGCGTTGTAACGCTATTGTCATCGTTTCGAAACATACTCTTTTTTAACAGAACCAACCGCCACTTTGGATTGGATMTTAAATACCAGGATACCCGYAACAGGTCATTGCTCGTRAACGGATTGGACAGTCGAAGACAATTGTTGAGGAGTRTMTATCTTAGGTGGAGCATAACCAGGCAGCTTACGTGGAACTTCCTCTATGCCTTGGGAGACAAGACAAACAGATCAGAGTTCTTAACCTCAAAGAACTATGACATTACTTCCGTCCACTATGAACCACGGATCACCTATCAGCCAAACACRAAAGTTAGATTCAGCGTATCGTATACCAATAAAAGRAAGRAAAACTTACTTACTTCAGACGATCCGGCCAGTGCCACCGGAGGGGAATTGGCGGTTCAAAACAGTGTGGGCCTTGAGGTGAAACAGAGTCATGTGTCAAAAGGTAGCCTCATGATTAAAATAGACTATATTGACTTTAGCTATTTGGATAGGTTGGATGCAAATGCCCAGCAAAACACGCCCTTGGGTTATGAAATGCTGGAGGGKCTGCARACCGGTGGCAATGTAACCTGGAGCCTGATGTATCAGCGGAATATMTCTAAACAYATGCAATTGAGYATCACATACGATGGAAGAAAATCGGAGGATACACCAGCGGTGCATCGRGGTGGRGTGCAGCTGAGAGCCTACTTCCAATAGTTTTATTCCAGCACAATTGAAGTCTCCCCRATCTTGACCCCATCWGCGAAAATATCAACTGGATATCTTCCMGGGTTGAGATCGTTTTTGTTGAAATAAATGCAGATGTCTTCTGCAGTGTTTTGGTAATTGAGTGACCGCTTTCCGCTATATGCCAGTTCCTTACCTTCCGACATAAAAACCTTTGTGCTGTCTCCTCCCTTGGGAAATACGTTCCCTTTTTCGTCGGCCACGCGAATGTAAAAATTACGCTCTCCTGGTTTCGTTAGCGCATTCGCGCCGACGGTAAAACATACTTTGATCTTCTCTACYCTGCGGGCGCGCTTTTCCTCTTTCTCTTTTCCAGGACCCCTCATTCGAATACCACTCGTAACCATTTGGTACAGTTTGAATTGGGATCCCATTGCTACCTGCCCCGTSARCTSTTCTTTGTCTTTCGTCAATGCATCACTCCTTTCTTTTTCTATGGTCAGGTTGCCCGCTATCTCCGTTTTTTCTTCCACCAATACATTAATTTTCTTCCCCATAGAATCCAAYTCATGTAGATATACTTTCAGGATTCTTCTCAACGATTGGTTTTCYCGTTTGTATTTRGTCATGAGCCAACGYTGTTCRATYTTYAGTTTCTCCAACTTTTCAATGTCCACMAGCATCTCTTCGATCTCCACTATTTTTTCATCCAGTTGSTTTCGAAGCCCTTCATTGTCRGTAGTAACATYCTGRTATTCAGCCAATARCWGGTTCAGCTCYGCCTTGATCTCTCCTTTTTCACTTCGCTCTTCCTTTACCAATGCCTTYTGYTCCAGAAACTGCCATCCCAGAATCCCGGCCGCAACAAACAGYACCACTGCAATGATCATTGCRAGTTTGTTCGACTTCTTTTCTTTTTCGACTTCAGCTTTAGCGTCCATTGGCTAACGTTGAGATTAATGAGGATTTAGTGAAYATMYGTTGGCAAATTTTGCCAGCTSTTGTAAYTAGTCMAGGCGGAATTTGCATSTATCACAAATAAACTCAATAACGGGGCCAATAATTGCAACAACAATCACAATTTATTAACAGGGATTTGGTCATTATTAAATTGTACAAAACGCGAGGATCTAAACGTTCGAACCCGTTTTATAGCACGTGAGAGCTTTCACATTTTTGTGGGTACAAAATACACATATCATGAAATCAATACTCACAGACTTTCTATCACTTATATATCCTGAATTGTGCTATGCATGCGGACAGGGTTTGCTGAAACAGGAAAAGTGCYTGTGCACTTTTTGTAAATATCATTTACCCAAAACTGARTAYCATAGGGATGAACACAATCCTATMTCCAAACTTTTTTGGGGGAGGGTTAATATTCATTCAGCTGCCGCCTTTTACCATTTCGARAAGGGAGGGAAAGTRCAGGCACTTATACATCAYCTGAAGTATAAGGGGCGYGAAGAGATTGGAACAACTTTRGGAAATAGCTTTGGGAGAGAATTAAGGGAGTCGATGCTGTAYAAAGGAATTGATATTGTTTTACCKGTGCCGCTGCATCCAAAACGGCTGAAGCAAAGGGGTTATAATCAAAGTGACTCATTTGCCAAAGGACTTGCCSAGGGTTTGAATGCYGAATTTGCYGCMGATAAGCTTTGTAGAATTGTGAACACCAGCACGCAAACATATCGYAGYCGCTTTGACCGTTGGACGAATATGCACTCGGTCTTTGGSTTGCGTTCACCGAATTATATTGAYGGAGCCCATGTGCTTTTGGCAGATGATGTGATCACAACAGGATCTACATTGGAAGCRTGTGCAGAAGTACTTCATTTGGTGCCTAATGTGAARGTCAGTATTGCGGCRATWGCCAGTGCSAAARCMKSTTRRAKRGMSSGKGYYGRTSRKWSNGTATTYSTYGTTGTGGAGACGAGACCCGGTCTCGTATCTGCCACTCAATAACAATTGACAATAGTTCAGCTCTAAAACGGCAGAACTAAACTATAGCAAGAGCTTGCTATTCTCAATACGTATTCGGCTAGAACAGCTTACAGCATTGACTTGTTTCCAGTGCCCCGTCCGTAAGTGAAAGGATTTGGGTTAATATATCGAACAGAAATTTCGAAACCACCGCGGCCAGCTGTGGCTACTTTTAGTTCAGAAACATTAATGTCATAGTTAATCCCAATGGCATAGTTGGCCCATTCAAAGGAGAATGACGGTATGATCGCATCACCTACACGATAATGACAGCCAAATAAAATAGCACTTTCCTTAATAAGTCCAGTGTATTTTGCTTCTTCTTTGATCCTGAATCGTAGCATTCCCCCCAAGTTAGCTTCTATAGGTGCACCTTGTTTCATAACCAGAATTGAAGGTAGTAAAGCCGTATTTGAGTTTTTAAATCCTATGTACATGCCACCGTGGAAAACCAGTTTTGCATAGAGCTCTTCATCTGCATAAAAACCTTGCCTTGGTTTATTAAAATGAAAAAATGCTAACCCTGCATTGGCCCGGAATTGATCATTTGAAGAGATATATGAATCACCCGTCCCATAACTCCATAAAATACCAGTGGAGAAGTCCCCAAATACATAAGTATCCGAACTATACAATTCCCGAGAGGACAGAGACGGATCATGCTGTTCACCGTCAAACTGACTACCCCATTTCAATTCCGAATAATTGATACTTCTTTGGGCAAATCCACCTTGCAATCCCACCGAAACCCTATGCTTTTCATCTAACAGTGCATTACCTGATATTGATAGGTTAACTTGGGTAGTGCTCAGGTCAGAATTGCCTGCCTTATCATGAAATGCAGATAGTCCAACCCCCAGATAATTGTTCTTCCATTTTTGTTTTAACACGGCCATTTCATACGATAAAGCATAGGTTTTGTATGGTGCGCCAAAACTGTTCCACTGGTCTTTGTAATTCAAAAACGCCCGCATATCGCCATTTAATACACCTGTTAAAGCTGGGTTGATTAATAATGGAGTTTGGGAAAACTGCGAGAAATGAATGTCCTGGGCTATAACGGTATTCCATATGCCAATATATGCGGTACTTAAAAATATGAGAATTATCCTTTTCACCTTATTCGGGTTATCTGATTAAAGTAATATTTCCCCTCTTCACCATTGCTGGTTCATCTTGACACTGTGTCTCTAAATAATAAACAAAAACAGCAGGATTCAGTATTTTTCCTCTATAAGTTCCATCCCAACCCTGACCAATATCCTTTGTTTCAAATACCTTCTCACCCCATCTGTCATATATTATAAATGTATTTAGGCTAAACCCCTTCTTACCCAAAACCTGCAACATATCATTCTCTCCATCTCCATTGGGTGAGAAAATATCCGGGACAAAGATCTTGTCACCGCAGAGAATAACTTGATCAGTGGTGACTGTGATCATCAAATCGTCATTTCCTTCGCACCCATTGGTATCTGCGATTGTGACAGAATAGGTAATGGTTTGCATGGGACACGCAAGAGGATTCTGACAACCAGTACAGCTAAGGCCTGTTGAAGGGGTCCAGGCATAAGTGACACCTGCCGAAGGGTTTAGTGTAACACATGAACCAGCGTTGATGGTCATATTTGTTCCCGCATCAACCACCGGCAGTAAGTTTACGCTCAACTGAGTAATAACAACACTGTCACATCCCGCTGAAGTCAATAAACTATCATAATAAGTTCCTGTGCTGCTCCGAAAAGCTCCACCGAGGAAAATGCTATCACCTGGACAAATGGATAAATTCGTATTGGTAGGACTGTAAATCGTATCTGTGGCAAGGCTAACTGAATCAATCAAGGTACATCCGCTAGTGTCCGTAACTGTCACAGCATAATTTCCAGTACAAAGTCCTGTAGCTGCTGAATCGGTTTGATTGTTAGGATCATTCCATAGATAAGCATAAGGCGCCGCCCCTCCGCTTAAAGTAATATTTGCAGAACCATCACATTTAGGTGTGCAACTCACATTTATTCCCGAAATAACTGCGGTTAAACTGCACGGCGAAGCGCACAACAAGCTATCAACAAGGGTTCCGCTTCCAACCATTAAACCTGGGTTATTGCTAACGGCCATCGGTGCAGATCTCATTACCCCTCCGGAACCGATTGTAGGTGATACACTCCCTACAACTAAGTTGGGTTGGGATTGGATGCAGGAGCTATTACCGATACTATCCGTTTTTACAATAAAAATATCAAAATACGCCGGGCTTGGGCCATCTAATACTGTAGCACTACAGATATAGCCACCATCAGCGGTTGATTGTATAGATGTTATGTTACCCTCATTCTGTATTCTGTATGTTTTGGTCCACAGCGTGTCTCCGTTCATATCTGTTTTCATCACAAGGCATTCAGTGTCAAAAGCTCCAATACCATACCGACCACCGAGAATGTAGCCTCCATCTGATGTTTGTTCTACGCTGAT
>NVRW01000102.1 GCA_002400975.1 Flavobacteriales bacterium
CAGCAGGCACTCTTTACGAATAATGAGCAGAGATTTAGCTATGTACCTGCTATTGGCCTCATTAACTGGAGATGTAGGTGGTTTTTCATCTGTACTAATTGAGAACAGCAATATGATTTCATCTTTATCATTTTCCAGAAAGTTTGAAAAAGAGGCAGATTTAGAAGGCCTTAGGCTAATGTTGGAGTCAGAATTAGATCCAATTGGAATGTTGGAGCTATTTGAAAAATTTGAAATTGCTACTGATTCAATTGAAGACAATAATGTCAGGAACCTGGGTTTGCATTCCCCGGACAGTGCTTCCGTTGACTCAGCGAGTTTATGGAGCGAATTTCCCTGGGAAAAAGTTACGGAACTGCTATCCACTCATCCAGCACCCAAAAACAGACTTAAGTACTTGCACGAAGAAATCCTCAAAGCTGACAATTCCATTCATTTCACTACCAAAGATTCTCTTAAACACTATTTTGGACAGCTAAAAGKTAATTAGACCTACCGGAGAGTAATCTCAACTAAACCCATTRCATTTTTAGACCATTTGCTTTGAGTGTTAGGCCTGAGTTAATGCTCTYTTCGTCAGCCCAAATACCCGATCGGGTTTTCACCTGATGAATGCGCTTGGYTCTATCGTCTGTAGATCCCCNGCACCAGTYGGTCAGGTTCTGTGCGAAAAACCCACATTNAAATTTGRCTCTGCCACTTTTTTCTTGTCGCTWCACGCGACGTTGTCAASGTCGTAGAAAAGCAAGCTTTTCAGCCAGGAGCGCTAATTACTGTTTCAACAGTTTGTTTATGAAGCGTAGCATCGCATAAGGTGCAATGACTTCATCTACACTGTTGTGCGTTCGTTTTTATTCTTCTTCATTTATTAAACTGTAGATGATGTTTTTCATACCACTTTCATTGACCGACTCTCCGGTTATTTTGAAATTATATTTTTCCAAAAGTTTGCTTGACTTAAAGTTGTCCACATGGGTGTATGCTTTGATGGTTTTGATCTTCATGGTCTGAAATCCATAATCAATAATTTTTGACAATACTTCTCGCATGATACCCATTCCTTGAAAGTTAGGTTGTAATTCATAACCTGTTTCTGCTACCGCATGCTCTTTTGAGATATTCCAAAGACAAACAGTCCCGATTAGTTGGTTATCATTTATTAATGTTACCGCCCAATAAATCCACTCATTTTSGGCAATACCAMGGTTTATCTTTTTGATAAAGTGCTTTGCTTCGTCTATTGTTATTGATTTAGGTCTGTCAATGTATTTGTTAACGCTATGATCAGAACGAAGAGCAAATATTGCTTTGTAGTCAGTAATTTCAAGTTGYCTTAAAATCAATCTTTCAGTTGTCAGAACCGGAAACGGGTTRAAATTTATAGCTAACATGACTATTTAACTTATCCTCAAGGAATGTTCTTTCAAAATGACGYACAAYSTTGAGTATAACAAGCGTAGCCTGCTATGATTTGTTATACAGTGTTGTAGCACGTTTTTTATATCGTCAACCTTTCATTTATAAGTTTTACAAATTTGACTGTATGTTCCAATTCAGGAAAATGACCACATTTGTCAAATTCTATTATCTCACAATTGGGAATATGCTGTTTAATGGATTCGGTATTGGTCTCCCTATGTGTAAAGTCATTCATTCCCCAAACCAGMGTTGTTGGAATTCCTGTTATGCTYAATGTGGYRTTTTTGTCACGAATTAATCCYTGAACCAGTCCAGATAAACAAAAACATCCTCCAGYTTTAATTGAATTAATAGCCTTTTCTTGATATTGGGTTATATYCGTTTCTTTAGGCAAAGCATATTTATACCAAATATTTGCAAAYTTCTTCTCAGTAAACGAATTCACTAATTGACCAAYTATTGGATATTTCAAGGCATTTGGAATAGAYTTTTCTGCCCACTTGACCATTGAGTGAAYAGACGGTGTTTGTGATAAAAATAAGTGATTAAATTTCTCAGGGAATAATTCAGCTGATTTAATTGCGTAAAAACYGTTTGAACAAGAGAATAGTAACGAAGCTCKATCTATCTTTAATAKATCTATTACATTTAAAAKAAGACGTGCTCCTTTTTCAAWTGAATAATCATACTTTGAATTTGGATATGAAAATCCTAATCCTGGATATTCGAAACAGATTACCCTGTAATTTTTTGAGAGTTCATTTATTAGACTTGTTTGATGTTCAATTACATTTGGTCCGTCAGGAACATTGATAATTACAGGTTTGTTTCCTTTTGTATCTAATATTCTAATTTTTCCGTAGTCAGTTGAAATTAAATTAATATTAGACTTCCAGTTATTTGGAATTCTTTTAAAACTGAATCTTATTATGTCTATAAAGTTTCCGGTCATTTTCCTTTATGTGCTACAACGTTTTGAATAAACGCCTGTTTTAATGGTGTTTATTTTTTGTTGTAAACGGTTTGGTTTAATTACCTTTTGTTTCTTCGAAAGCCTGCTTTTTGTGAATCTCTTTTTTTGTTGCGATTTGCAAAAAACTCTTGCTTCTTCTTCTGCTTTTCCTTTTCCAATTCTTTCTTTTCTGGATTACTCATGGGCTTGTCAGTCTGAGGAAATGGATTATCGCGTACTATTTGAATCTTCTGCTTGATGAGTTTTTCGATATCTCTTATATACACGTTTTCTTCTGGTTCACAGATTGAAATGGAAACGCCCTCTTCACCGGCACGTCCACAACGTCCTATTCTATGAACATAGGTTTCAGACTCATTAGGGATTTCGTAGTTGATGACATAGCGAAGTTTGTCAATGTCTATTCCCCGAGCTGCAATATCTGTAGCGACTAATATCCTGATAGTGCCTGCTTTGAATGCTTGCAGCGCTTTCTGGCGTTGGTTTTGAGACTTATCGCCATGGATGGCAGCGCATTGAATGTTTTTCTTTCGAAGCTTGCGTACAATGCGATCTGCCCCATGCTTGGTTCTTGAAAAAAGCAGTACTTGGTCGAGTTCAGGGTTTTTAAGGATGTGCAACAACAAGTCGCCTTTGCTCGTTCGGTTGGTTGTATACAAGTATTGCTGTATGGTTTCTGCGGCGGAAGAAACTGTGTTGACCGCTACTTTCTTTGGGTTGATCAAGATTTGTTGTGAGAGATCCAAGATATTTTGTGGCATGGTGGCAGAGAAAAATAATGACTGTCTTTCTTTAGGCAGTTTGGCTAAGATCTTTTTGATGTCGTGAATAAAGCCCATATCAAGCATCCGATCTGCTTCATCCAGGACAAAATATTTGACATCCCCTAAGGAGATGTAACCTTGATCCATCAGATCCAGAAGTCGTCCTGGAGTGGCTACCAAAACATCTACGCCATCTTTGAGAACATTGGTTTGCGGCCCTTGTGAGACTCCGCCAAAAACCACCGTACTCTTAACATTGGTGTATTTACCATAAGTCGTAAAGCTCTCTCCAATTTGTATCGCAAGCTCACGGGTGGGGGTTACTACCAGTGATGAGATCTTTCGTCTACCGTTTTGGTTGTGTTGGTCATTCGACAAATGTTGAATGATGGGTATTGCAAAAGCCGCGGTTTTGCCCGTTCCGGTTTGCGCGCTACCTAAAACATCTTCTCGGTTCAAAACAAAAGGGATAGATTTAGCCTGGATAGAAGTAGGTACTTTATAGTCTTCATCTCTCAATGCCTTGAGTATGGAAGGGATCAACTTTAGCTCTTCGAATGTCATTTTTTTCAATGGTTTACAACGGTCTTAATAGAGCACGTTTTAATGTGCTTTATTTTTTGTTGGGCAACGTTTTTATTTTATCTTTTATTTGTTTCAAATGAACCTGTTCGTGTTCAAACTTCATTCTAATCATTTCGAGTATTGTAACAGGAGAGAACTTGCCGTAGTATTTAATTTCATGCTTTATTTCCAAAAGAGAAGACTCCTTATTCTTCTCTACTAATTCTATTATTTGTTCATTGATATGTTTATATAGTTCTATTAACTCCTGTAGACTGATACTTTGATATTTAGTTACATTTTGATCATTAAATGCTGTCCAATTATTCTTAGCATTTATAAACCAAGGAAAAGATTCATTTTTGGATTCCAAAAGAAATTTAATTTCCTTTCTTAATTGTTCTGTCCACCCTACGATATGCGCAATAGTATTATTTAAATTCCAACGATCTGTGATCATTAAATTTCTCGATTCTTTATCACTCAAACTCATTGTCAATTTTTCAAGAGCCTGTAAAGAAGTCTTTATATATGTTATACTTTCTTTTATCATGATTCCAATGTTGCCCAACGGTGAAGTATAATAAGCGTAGCATCCCGAATCAGGCGGGGCTATGATTTATTATATCGTGTTACCTGCTTTTTTTGATTTTYATTATCGTTTTCCCTGATTTTATCAAGTCCATCAGACCRACTTCCTTTTTAGCMYCTTTTGCAAGTTTTAATTCWGCCATTTTAACAACTTCATCYGTTGCCTTTGAAAAACTCCCTGAATCATAAATCGGATTTGGRTCATATTCAATSACAAGTTGTATTGCTTTTGTTTCTGTTTCTCCYACAATTTTATCCGATAAGTATAGAGCCATATCTATTCCTGCTGAAACTCCTGCTGCTGTAATAAATTTTCCTTGTTTAACTACYCTTTCATTTTTAGGAATTGCTCCGAAATCTTTTAATAAATTYATTGGTTTCCAATGTGAAGTCGCTTCTTTMCCTTTTAGYAATCCTGCTGCTGCCAATATTAATGAACCTGAACAAACAGAYGTTGTCCATTTAGTTGTTTKATCTATTTTACKTATCCAMTTTAAMACTTTYTTRTTTTTCATTTCYCGGACAAAGGCAATMGTTGAGCCTGGAATTAAGAGAATGTCAGCATTTTCAATTTCATKTATATCATATTTAGCATTTATATGGACAAAATTCGAGTCYGCTTTTATCTCTCCTTTCTTTTCAGCAACAAAGTATACTTCTGCATCTCTTATATTTCTTAAAACCTCATAAGGACCGATTGCATCAAGCATTGTTATTCCGTT
>NVRW01000103.1 GCA_002400975.1 Flavobacteriales bacterium
AAAGTATTGTTTTTTTTAGTTTACCGAAGACGCGCCCTACAGAAAATTATTCTTTATCCACTTTCTTCCTACACCTGATTTGAAAAACCGCTCTCGCACATAAGCCTCTGCATATGTTTCGATTATTCAATTGAAGTGTTTTCCAAGGTCTTCCGTTCTTGGTTGAAGAATTCTTGCCGGAATTATGCACAGCCAGGCAGCCGGTTTGCCAAACCCCAAATTTCACGTTTATTCCTGAAGTCAATATCCCAAATTGCCMCCCATAAAYCYTRTCATCCCGMCCMGCGGCGAAACCTCCCTCAATATTTATATTTAATATTGTYRTGGTTTGATTGGTAATAASGCAAAATACCTGGTCATTACAATAGCGAGCCTCCTGASCKTCACMATTTGTRWTGCTCARAAGCTRGAGGARGTMGCKGTRAATTATACCATGCGGGATGGACTTCCATCCAATGAAGTCTACCAYGTAATCCAGGAYAAAGCCGGGTATATGTGGTTCTCYACAAACAGGGGCRTATCCAGATTCGACGGCAATGAATTTGTCAACTATACCGTTGGCARYGGCYTGGTGAGCAATGYGATTTTYAAGTTCTACCARGATARWTTTGACAGGGTTTGGTGCATTGGTGGGGAGAAAAAACTCTGTTATATCAAAGATGGACAGTTTCACGAGTATGAATTCAATCAGRTACTTCAGGATTCYCTSGGCCCRAGCCGGGAGATTACCATTCATGTGGATTCATTGGATGCCCTCCACGTTTTCGGAAAGAAYGGCTATGCARYAGTTTCCTCASAAGGCAGCTTAAAGTGGATCTATAAAAGGAAACGCAACTTTGGAAATTCTAAAAACGTCGATCTATCSATACGGGTCTTCGGAACGCAGGCCTATTCTTATTTATCGGACAGCACCGTCGGATGGAATATAATTACCCAATAYGCGAACGGGAGKTCACATACGGTTGAAGGCAAGSAGCATGTCGGMGYTCCVAAGTATTCAATTTACGCYGCAGRMAAAACRTATACCCTYGATTCCARGACTTTAATCACCRGCGATGCTGAAGGTTAYCRAAGAACARCATTTGATGGACGACTTACCTATGTACAGAACACACCTGATGGAATCTTCTTAGGCATCTATAACGGCGGTGGCGTTTGGATCAATGACCAGCAGGAAATTCAAGCCAGCATATTGCCCAATTTATCYGTGTCATCCATATTGTACGATTCAAACAAYGGMGTGTGGATCAGCACCATAGAAAGTGGCGTATACTATTATCCCCACTATGGAAAGCAGYTAAGAGAATCTTCGGATTCCGAGTGCAATTCCATTGTTAAGATTGAGGATCAGATCTACTGCAGCTACAGAAACGGCGTGGTCAAGTTAYTGAAGGAYGGCCACYTGTCATTTGTSCGCGACCTCMGGGATATTSGGGGATTCAACATMCTCAACAGGATGCAATACGATTCAGCGGGCAAAGCWYTGTACTTTCTCGCCAATCCATTTTCCGGAGAAATTAACGTAGACAAGATCACGGATAACGTGATTTGGAAACGCAGGTTATCCATACACAACGATACTTTATTTGCGATTGGCTACACCAGTATTTATAAATACTATAAAAATGAGCTGGTGTCAATGGTCGATTCCCGGGACTAYAACTTTAGAAGCCATRTCAGRTTTAAGCARCGTGATTATATCACGACCATGCAGGGKCTATACCTTCTYACCAAAGATCAGGTAATTCGCCAATCMGATCTGCCAATTTTYARTCAACCWTTAAAGGAYATAAAAGTATTGGACAAATACCTGGTCATTGGAACAACGGGATTCGGAATTATACTGTACGATCCAGAGGCAAATTCAACTATCCAGATTACTTCTACAGAGGGACTTTTGGATAATTTTGTCAGTTGCATTGTTRTTCAYSAGAAWGAAATCTGGGTAGGTACGTCWAAYGGGGTAAGTCARRTAGTACTCACCAGKGGTGGTTTTCAGGTGGTGAGAAAGTATACHACRCTGTCATCDGTCAATGATCTCTTAATAGAAAATGACACGGTCTGGCTCGCAACCGATGATGGTATGCAGATGGTTTCATTTGATAATTCAATTGAAAAGGAGGTCAACACTTTAATCAATGCACTGTATATAAATGGCGGCCAGTACAATTACACGAACGACCTGGTACTGAATTACAACGAGAACAATATGCGCGTTGATTTCACRGGCATCGATTATAATAATCTGGGRAAATCAAATTACAGATAYGCACTAAAAACTGACAAATCTGATATYTCRTGGAATTATACCACRCTTAACTCCATYGARTTCTCCAATTTGGTTCCAGGGGTATATTCCTTTATTGTGGCAACCAGGAGCACCGAAGGGYTATGGGGAAGTCCTACCCAAATTGATTTTCAGATTACACCATCTTTCTGGAAAACAAACACCTTCTATTTCATTTTGGGCCTGTTACTCACAATTATTTTAGTGATACTGTACAGGCTTCAATCTGCCAGAATGAAAAGGGATACCAAAATCGCACAGCTCCAGYTATCAGCCCTGCGATCACAAATGAATCCCCATTTCATCTTCAATGCCTTTAATTCAATMAGGGGSTTTATGGTBMARGGRCGYATTGAGCAAGCTGATGAYTTYCTGGTTAAGTTTTCCCGGGTAGTAAGGGAATTTTTAAATCACTCCTCAAAAGACACTATCCTGATAACTGATGAGGTCAAGCTGTTGAGGGATTATTTAGACCTCGAGAAGTTAAGAAGCGACGATGGTTTCGACTATACAATTGAATTGGACAATGAATTGGAGCCAGAAATCATGTCTGTACCCTCTATGGTKGTCCAACCTTTTGTTGAGAATGCCATCATTCACGGTGTCCTTAAATTGGGTGGAGTACGGGGAAAAATAACCGTTGAGTTTAAACTTTCAGAAGACCTCCAAAATGTCATTTGCGTTATAACGGATAACGGAATTGGCCAAATTGATTCCGCTAAAATCAAGGAGGGTCACGCGCTTGAAATTACDAACAGGCGTCTTCATCTGATTGGCAGCGACTCGGGATTCAAACTTGAAGATCTGGCAAAATCAAACGAAGGMAAATCCGGTACAAGAGTGGAACTTAAATTAAAAATATATTGATACTCAAATCCGTAATCATCGATGACGAGCAGAACGCTCGSGAYATTCTGTCDTTCTTACTKCAGCGGTAYTGTCCAACYATAGAGCTGGTRGGTACTGCKGAAGGGGTTAAGTCTGCCACGAGTTTGATCAGGCAAACAAAACCWGATCTGATTTTTTTRGATATCAAYATGAGAGATGGCTCCGGYTTCGAACTACTGGATGCATTTGAAGAATTTGAATTCCAGGTTGTCTTTGTAACTGCCTATGATGAATATGCCTTAAAAGCATTTAACTACAATGCCCTGGATTATTTGGTMAAACCAGTGGATCARGACGCATTGATCCGAACAATAGCTCGCATCGAAGATCTGAAGCAGCACTATGTTCAAAACTAYWCCAAGCCAATTAATCCGGATTCATTTGACAAYGTCGTAGTGTTCCATAACTATGAGTACCATAAGATTATATTGGCTGACATCGTCTATTGYCAGTCMGATAATAATTACACCAACTTCTATGTGACYGGGCGAGATAAACCCATTCTATCCAGTAAAACCTTGAAACACTACGAGGAGCTGCTGCCAGATTCAGCCTTTATTCGGATTCACCAAAGTTATCTCATTAATAYAGCGTCCGTCATCAAATTCGATTCGAACAACTCCATAATTACATTGAGGGGWGGATTTGAGCTTCCCGTATCTTCCAGAAAGAAAAGTCTGGTTCTCAGCAGACTGACATCCTAGAACTACTTATTGCCCSYRAGTYGGCGAATTCTAARAATTAGCCARCGAATTCTAGACACAGGACCYTTAAACTYAAAAAGGTCTATACACTTGAGCCAATTTAGAGGCCATKACMAGRAAAWTTGTGTCAGAACAATTRTYGNAWKRCAACRCAGAAAAAAMWMWNCATCATCAATCACATATAAGACCATGAAGAAAYTRCTYACSCTAATTATTRYRAYCGGTATSCTGNTTCCMWYYCNATGCCCAAAATTTGAGYGAGGTARTAAAACTGCTTGCCTCTGACCGGGCTCCGACAGATTTCTATGGATATTCTGTRGCCATCTCTGGCAAGTATGCWATTGTAGGCKCCTATCTGGAGGATGARGATGTAGCAGGTGGCAATAACTTAAGTGGAGCTGGATCAGCTTACATATACGAGCGSACTCTTTCCGGCACCTGGATTCAAATTAAAAAAATAGTAGCCTCTGACAGGAGGTTAGGCGCCCAATTCGGGTATTCGGTAGCAATTAGTGGTGACTATGCGATCATCGGAGCCAGATGGGAGGATTATAATGCATGGGGTGGCAATAACATGTTCAATGCAGGTGCTGCTTACATCTTTGAGCGCAGCGGTGGCAGCAACTGGTTGCAAGTARMKAAAATTGTGGCCTCTGACAGAGCCATGAATGAYGAATTCGGAGAGGTTGTAAGCATCAGTGGTGAATATGCCCTTGTGGGAGCGGAAGATGGTGTTTCTGTTGTGGACATTACAGACCCTTCTGCCCCAAACGAAGTGTTTTGGGTGGATGGTTTAAATTCCATTTGGCGAGATCTTAAAACTTACGGAGATGTTGCTTATATAACAACAGAGGCATTGCAGGGGTTAATGATAATCGATTTGTCGGGCTTACCAGGGGATACAGATTTGCCTGTAACATTTTATAACGGCCCTGAGGGATCGGAATGGGAATCGGCGCATAACCTTTATCAAAAAGATGGCTATGTGTATATTTTTGGAGCAGGAAGAGGGAATGGTGGTGTCCTTATTTTGGATGTTGCAACTGATCCATTGAATCCTATTGAAGTTGGAATGTTTGATGATTGGTATGCGCATGATGGTTATGTTAGAGATGATACCGCCTATTTTG
>NVRW01000027.1 GCA_002400975.1 Flavobacteriales bacterium
CCTTATAACTTTGCTTTAATTGAGTTCGAAGTCTCATCTGTAGCTGGTCCAATGGCGGAATTTTCTCTAAGTCAACACCCATGTTTTTGAAGTGATGCGGATCAGAATCCAGCCAATAACCGAGAATACCTTGAATATCCCCCTCTTGAATTTCACGTACAGTTAATGAAAACCTTTCCACGGAGCTCACCGTTAATTCTTTGATAGGATGGTGGCCAACTTAATACAGTGGTTCTCACAATAGGCAATATAATTTGTGCTGTCTTTTACAAAAAAGAAAGGATGATCCGAATAGTGTTCAGGAACAATCTTGTTAAGCGTTTTGTTCTCAACATCCAATTCCCAGATACAGGCGACGCCACCGGAGTTATCAAAGTAGAATTTGGTGCTTTTATCATTCCAGCTACCCTGACCAAATGACCAAACCCCGCTGTATGCTTGGTTAATCAATGTGTCAGTTGATTTATCCGTAAGGTCCCGCAATACCAGTTTGGTATCATAAAATGTGACAACCTTATTTCCACTTGGCGATGTGAAGTCAGAGGTGAAGCTCTCACTGTGGTGGCGGTCCCAGTCGATTACCTTTTGTGTAGTATCGCCATGTTCACCAGTAATTAGAGAAAAATACCTCGCATGCCGATCCTCCAGTGAGGAGAAATAAAATATATAATCTCCTTTTCTCTGAAGATTGATCTTATCGCTAAGGGAGTAATTCGCATTATCCAGCTCACGCCTGGACATCAATTCGCCCATGCCATCAAACTCATTAAAGTAGAAGCTCAAGCCCTTTCTGTTTTCGCTTGAACTGAATACTATATATGAAATTTCCCCATCTCTATCTATTGCTCTTATCTGGTAAAATGACTCACTTGCATTGTTTGAACAATATATTTCAGATTGTTCCCAGGGAACTGCAATAGCTGTTAATTCAGGAGCTGAACCAGCAATAATTTCTGGATAGGTCCCTGGAGGATCCATTTCAGTATCCTCGATGGATCCTGGAACTTCCAATTCAGAATTAATCTCTTGCTCCTGGACATTACAGGCGATACAAAAGATGAGTGAAGAAAGCAATGTTAAGAGTCGGGTCACGATACTCAAATCTACACAGAATATATTTCTCCTTTTAAGATGGTGATGGCATTTCCGCGTAGCAAGACCCGGTCTTCAGCAAATCCTATATTAACTTCTCCGCCGCGCTCGGAAGCTTGAAAGGCTCTCAATGTCTCCTTTCCAAGCTTCTCTCTCCAATAGGGTCCCGTGCAGCAATGGGCAGAACCTGTAACCGGATCTTCATCAATTCCATGCCTGGGAGCAAAGAAGCGCGCTAGAAAATCGTATTCCGGAACATCGGACAGGCTGGTTACGATAACTCCCCGGGTGCTGACCTTGCTCATTTCTTTAAAATCGGGTTGTAAGCTTCTCAAAACACCTGGAGATTCTAATTCAACCAGGTAATCCATCCTATTTTGGCCTGTATATACAGTATCCACGCCGAGAGAATTTGCGATCTCTTTTGGTAAATCACAGGGCGATGCGATCTCAGAAGGGAAATTGAGTTCAATTTCATTCTCCACTCTCTTAGCGGTAAGTTTCCCGCTCTTTGTTTCAAATACAGCGTGCTCTTGAGTCGCTAACAATTCAGTTTCCCAAAGGATGTGTGCAGCTGCGAGGGTGGCATGTCCACAAAGATCCACCTCAAAATTAGGTGTGAACCAACGAAGGTCATAACTACTCCCATTCTTGAGTAAATAGGCTGTTTCTGAGAGGTTCATCTCATTTGCCATAGCTTGCATCCACTCTTCATCTTTTTCTTCCTCGAGAATGCAAACTGCGGCTGGATTTCCCGAGAACGGTCTGCTGGCAAAAGCGTCTACGTGGTARRWWTKCATTYNNCTTNNTKWACKTTWKAYWTSTSKACNTAGTATTCCGTTWTGCCTTCCAACTCTCCCCATTCTTTAAAGATTACCAAAGCTTCTTCCCTGGACATCTGTGTGAAYGGGATCTTTCTGGCCTGCAAKGGAAGCTYYATTTCCTTGTATATGAAGTCATCGTCAAATCCACTTTTAGCTGCATCRGTTTTATCGCAGGCATAGTATACCTTGTCAGGACGGGCCCAGTAGATGGCGCCGAGGCACATAGGGCAGGGTTCGCAGGATGTGTAAATATCACATCCATCTAACTGAAAACTTTCAAGGTTTTTGCACGCATCTCGTATAGCCACCACTTCTGCATGAGCTGTAGGGTCATTGGTATTGGTAACCCGGTTGCTGCCTCTGCCTACCACCTCACCATTTTTTACCACCACAGCTCCAAACGGCCCGCCTTTGCCCCGCATGCCTTCCAGGGCTACGTTGATGGCTTCTTGCATAAATTGTTGATCCATTGTCTTAATCTTAGGTTAACTATAACACAGTTCRGTAACTACTTCAGTGAGCCTGTYACCCGCAATTTCAATTTCCTCATCCGTRGTGAAACGGCCCARTGAGATTCTGACAGATCCYGTTATTCTATCTGRAGATAGCCCCATATGCTTCAGTACATGCGATGGYTCAACCAGGTCCGCATTGCACGCAGAACCTGTTGCCAACGCGATTTCYYTGGCAAGRCTCTCCATCACCATTTGTCCTTCCACCTCCGAAAATGAGATRTTACAAGTGTTGGGCAATCTGTTGCTGGGGTCACCGTTCACAACAGTTCCGGAAATATCCAGCATCTTTCTCTCTAATTTATCCCTCAGTTTCTTTATTCGATCATTGGATTCCACCAATAGGGCATTACCAATGCTGCAGGCTTTTCCCAATCCCACAATGCCTGGAACATTGTGTGTGCCAGATCTCAACCCCAATTCCTGTGAACCTCCATGAATATTTGGCTGCATGGTTGTGATATTGATATCATTGCTAATGTACAGTGCTCCAACTCCCTTTGGTCCATAAAACTTATGTGCAGAGCAGGGCATGTAGTCAATACCATTAACATCAACCCGTACCTTGCCCATGGCCTGTGTTGAATCGCAGAGAAATGGAATACTCTTGCTGCCCGCAATCTCTGAAATACCATGAATATCCTGAATGACCCCCGTTTCATTGTTTCCAAACATTACGCAAATCAAGTGCGTATCAGATTCAATGCTGTCTGCTAATAAATTGAGATCAATTAGCCCGCGGGAATCAACCGGCAGATAGGTTGTTCTTACCCCCGATTTCTCCAGGGCTTCACAAGAAGCCAGAACCGCTTTGTGCTCTGTGGCAACAGTGATTATGTGCCCACTTYTAATATTGGAAATAACCAGGTTGATAGATTCTGTGGCGCCGGCTGTGAAAATWATCTCTTSYGYACTYGCACCAATAAAGGARGCCACCTCCTCTCGTGCCAACTCAACAGCCTCTTCKRCRCTCCAACCAAAGGYATGKCCTGARCTACCGGCATTGCCYGGATGTTCGGTAAAGTAAGGCAACATTGCCTGAAGYACTTCAGGATCTACYGCKGTTGTAGCATTATTGTCGAGATATATCRGTGGGYGAGACATGGAGATCCARTGCGTTATCTTCAAATGTAATGCTTATTAGAATTTGACRCRGTAAATGCGGGCATAAAAAYGATGKTGCTYGTAAAARTGTTACGGAAAGNGGGAARNTGATGCCTGGTACTGCATANCATAGGTCAGCAGATTTAACRAACCTCCGGTATCTGCTAKCCAGCAAGCTTCCGGCRTGCAGGCTCCNNANTGTCCCAAATTARGGGGACAGCTAAATGGCTGCCCYSARCRGTGGKWRGAGCCGAATCTTCGGAAAGACATTTAGCYGGSAAGCAACRCAAACCTCCCAAAGTTGGATGTCTTCTGGGGAGGGTTTATTTGTCCTATATTTGAGCGTTTACACCGAATATAAACWYATGGAAATCACGATCTATGCCTTAGCGGTCCTCGGTGGTGTTATTGCAGGCTTCATCAACACCCTGGCGGGCAGTGGCTCGCTCATTACCTTGCCCATCCTGATCTTCCTGGGGCTACCTGCAAACGTTGCCAATGGCACAAACCGGCTYGGTGTGGTATTTCAAACTATAGTGGCAGTAGTTACSCTRAAAAGAAARGGTKCYATGGAKGGWGTTGGYAGCTACTGGCTCATTATACCTTCARTAATAGGAGCWGTACCCGGGGCRATGCTGGCCGCCGATATGACCGATCAAACCYTGAGGTATACCATYGGTGGGGTCATGCTTCTTATGCTGATACCAGTAATGATGAATGCGGACAAGTGGTTACGGGAACAATCGGTGGAGGGCGGTGCGAGCCGAAAATGGTACGTTATTCTCACCTTTGTGTTAATCGGTGCATATGGAGGTTTTATACAGGCAGGTGTGGGGATATTCCTGCTGGCGGGAATGGTACTTCTGGCACAGTTGACAATGACMCATGCGAATGCCTTGAAAAATTTGGTGGTGCTCTGTTTCTCAGTTCCGGCCCTCATSRTATTTTTGTACAATGACCAGGTCGATTGGAAACTGGGATTGTTGATGGCTTCGGGACAAATGCTGGGTGGATGGACTGCAGCGAGATTTGCTATGGATGTAAAGGGTGCCAATGTTTGGATACGCAGATTACTGGTAGTGATGATTATCGCTGCTAYGCTCCAATTATTTGGAATACCTGACATGGTCAAACTGATTTTTAGCGCATGAAGATGTTGAAGTATATATGCTCAGTTCTTATTATATGCTTATCTGGCTTATACCAGAGTAGCATGGCGGCTGGTGTGAATACTGACTCCCTGGAAAAAGCACTGAGTATTGCCGATACCGATACTTTAAAGTTATCCCTCCTCTCCATGCTTGCATCCGGGTATAAGTCTTCAATTCCGGATAAGTCCATTGAGTATGGCAAAAAGGGGCTGGAGATCGCCCGTCTTATGGAGAGTGAGATGCAAACCGGAGTATTCCTTAATCACCTGGGCATCGCATATACAAATAAGGGAAATCTGGCYGAGGGAAAGCGCTATTTCAATAAGTCCCTGGTGGAATATGRGAAAATCGACAATAAGCAGGGCATGCYCAATGACTTCAATAACCTCGGTATTGTCAGTTTCTATCAGGGAGATTATGAATCTGCGATTGGCTATTTTCTGGGATCATTGGAAATCAGTGAAGAAATAAGCGATACTGCTGGCATAGCCAACAGCATGAACAATATCGGGAGCATGTATGAAAAGCAGCAGGGTTATGATAAAGCCCTGGAATATTACCAGAAGGCACTGATGCTTCGTGAAAAGATTGGAGATGAAGTCGGTGTAGCCAGTTGCTATAATAATTTAGGCATTATCTACAAACGGAAGGGGGAGTATGACAAAGCGCTTAGTCATTACTTCAAATCCCTGCAGCTCAAAGAAGATCAGGGCTCTGATGTGAGCATAGCTGAAACCCRACACAATATTGGCATCATCTATCAGATGAGAAAGGAATACAATACCGCATTAGAGTATTATATCAAATCGATGAACATATTGAAGAAGATGGGTGACAAAAGAAGATATACGCACAACTTATTGTCCATTGGAACCATGCTTCAGGACCAGAATAAATACGAAGAAGCAATTGATTATTTCAAACAAGCTCGTCAAAATGCCTCGGAGATTGGGAGTTTGCCTTTGCTCAGTGAGAGCTTGAGTGGTCTTTATGAGAATCAGTCCTTCTTGAGGGATTTTGAGAATGCGTTTAGCAGTCTGCGAGAGCACACCAGGATCAAAGATTCGATATTTAATAAGGACAACACGAAACATTTGACGGAAATTCAAACCAAATATGAAACGGAGAGGAAGGAACGGGAATTATTGGAAAAGGATGTAGAAATTGCCTCACAAAAATCAAATGCGGAGCGGCAAAATATACTGACCATGGCGGTCGCAAGTATTTTAGGAATCGTAATTCTATTTTCCTTGCTCTTATACGGGCGCTTTAGACTGTCYCAAAAGCAGCGAAAAATTATMGCCAATCAGAAGGCMGTTGTGGATGAAAARRACAARGACATTACRGATAGCATCAATTACGCYAAGCGAATACAGACCGCYATGTTGAGCTCAGATGAGGAGTTGGGDCAATTGCTGGGTGAGTACTTTGTTTTCTTCAAGCCTAAGGATGTGGTCAGTGGAGATTTCTATTGGTGCCATGAACAGGGAGATTCGGTAATATGCGTAGTAGCTGATTGTACCGGACATGGTGTGCCCGGAGCATTTATGAGCATGATTGGCAACAGCCTGATGAATGAAATAATAATAGAGAAGCGCATTATAGAGCCAGGCAAGATATTGGATGAATTGAGAGAGGGGATTATCAAGTCGCTTGGCACGGGCAATAAAGACGGTATGGACATTTCGCTGTGYACACTCAATAAGGYGAATAATACCCTGCAATTTGCTGGGGCCTATAACGGAATATATATTACGCGTAAAGGTATTGCCGGTGATTCAATTGTCCAGGACCCCACGGTCCTTGTACACGGCGAGGATCTGGTAGAGATCAAAGGTGATAAGCAGACGGTTGGGTTTGAGGATCGTAAGAATACTCCATTTACAACGCGAACTGTTGAGATTCAAAAAGGCGACACTATTTATTTATCGTCTGATGGATTTATCGACCAATTTGGAGGGAGAAAAAATAAAAAATTCTCKGCYAAACGTTTCAGAAAAGTGCTTTCAGACTTCGCYGATAKGTCGATGGCAGAGCAAAAAGCAGAGGTGRCYAGRATTCTAAARGATTGGCAGGGGGACAAAGAGCAAATTGATGACATTTGCGTTATAGGTGTGAAAGTTTAATAAGTTCTACCATTTTCTCGTAACATTCATTGCATTTTCAACGTATTCCCTTTTGATABATTAAGTAGAAATTACCTGTTCATAGCTTTGATAATTAGGATATTARACAAAGGATATTTGCTTATCCTGTTTTGTTGTTTAGCGGCGTGTGGCCCGGAAAGCCCTTCTGAGTTACCTGACGTGTTAATGCCAACAGAGGAGGGTATGCTAGTGGACTCCGCTGCGATTTCATGCGTAGCACTGCATTATCAATATACAGATCATCAAAAATTCCTGAGCTGGATTAACGGTGCCGATAGTTTGCGGAAGTCGTATGGATTGCATGACCACAGCGTATTGCGACTTATTGAAGATACCACCCGTGTATTGGAACTTCTGACGGTTGATRATATGGCGAGGGGGAATGACTTCGCTATCTCAACCCATATCAAGAATATCACTGAYACTTACGGATTCYTWGGCCGACCAACAGTATACCTGTTGAATGCCGTTCAAATGGCTGATAAGGGGATGTCATCAACGTGTATGCTTTTGCAACATGATGTTCGGAACTTCCAGGAGTGGAAAGCTGGATTCGAGGAATACAATGCAGGYAATRAGAATGGGAATGWTCGSGCGYTRTGCMTRTTTAGCACCTACAGRAAGCCAAATAAAGTATCCGTGTTAATGGAAATCAAGARTRTTGAAATAGSAAAGGAACTGGTATCCAATCCGGAAATAATKGCAACAATACGCTCGTTGGGGGCCATTACGGAACCGAAGATGACGTTGCTMGAAGTTTGGAGATAATTTGTAAATTNAGATYGTRTTTMTYWSATCAANNAAAAWTCCTNAACSAATGAAATAYACAAMGCTCMTTGYRGCAGTCWGCCTGCTGYTTTCACTGCAACTAAAAGCACAGATAGGYAATTTAACCCTCGGRGGTAATGCATATRCTCCTTCAGCCTTTAATATCAAGCTTGGAGTCGAAGGGGACTACTATAGCAATATATCTCCGGAATGGATGAAGAATCACACTAAAAATCCTTCTCAAATCGAATTTGATGATAGCGGTTTTGAAACGGTCAATCACGCCGAGGTGGGCGGGTTGTCGATAGGTGGACATCTTATGTTTACAAATCCAGGGAATCAGGATAGCCGGAAGCAAAAGTATCGGGAAATTAAACTGGGTTTTGACGTCATTGTAGCTGGAGAAGCGCTTGTAACGTTCACTGAAACCGATGAACGCATGGATTCTACCTATGTCACTAGCAGGATGTATTGTCTGGTGACCAGTGAGTTTCGTTTGGGTGGAGAGTACCGATTCAGGACTTCATGGGGAAGATTCAATACATTCTTCGGTGTGGGGTCGCATATCGGGGCAACATTCAATGATAAAATGCTTCTGTTAAAAGGTAATTCTGTTGCGGAAAATGGAGCGGTTGATGAGGAAGAGTTTGTGGCTCCGGATATGGATGAAATGGACGTTGAGACATACGCAGCTAAATCCTCAATGTATATGCGTGCATATGTTCCTTTSGGTATCAGTTTCAGAACTTGYAGAAGGCTGGAGTTGGGGYTTGAACAACGKTKSGGAATAGGWGTGGGGCAGGTAATRGATGGAGATACCTATTTTATGAAACATGTGGGGTTTRCTWCTCTGACCKYKACCTATCACTTCGAYGATTACYTCAAGTACAAAAAAYCCGTGGTTCCGGATTATAGATAAGCATTCTTTTCTTCCTGGTCATCTCTTGTAACGGCGCCTGTYTCYGACATYGTGCACAATCCGTCAATCCCYTGYTTGCCTGCYCKSCGWKKWMKYKSRGMRAWSSKSWWYKSTGASYSRSKCRAWCMWTYRMRSMSMMGGYWGKMYYMMTMYDCGATGAAWYKSKSMSMYYKYRARSKYYKWYWRYWYGSRGTKYSYACCCATWYTTWGGGCAATCCTCATCTMAATTGTTAAGCATTTGTTAATGTTTTTATGGAATTGCAATAWGSATRGCACCTATTAGTTASAAMAACATAACAAGGCTTTAAATCCCCAACGTCATGAAAACTAAACTCCTTATTGTAGCATGCCTGTTCATTAGTTTYACTGGTTTCGCACAATTCAATTCMATAAATCTAAAACTTACCACAAACGATTATTCTGTAGAGCGCTATACCTAYGAAAAACTTCGTATTTATCCCATYCGTGCCAACGACGAATTTCGCAATGTTTTCAAGGATGTTGGCAAATTCTCCAACCTGGAGGAKGCRATCAAKAAAGATGAGCTGGAAGTAACKGAAATAGATGCTTCAGGGACYGTYAATMAGYTATTCGCTRAAAATARCTCGAMRGAYACAGTGTACATAATGGCAGGTGAAGTGGTCAAGGGAGGCAAGCAAGACCGCATTATTGGACAGGACGTTGTAATTGCGCCWGGTGAAAARGTGAATCTGGCGGCATTTTGTGTGGAACATGGRCGCTGGACKAAGGGTAAGAGCAAGGGAGCCAATGGCAATGAYAAATTYGATGGCTATTTCAATGTATCCAGTAAAGAGGTGCGGAAAGCAGCCGTGGTTGACAAAAATCAGGGACGGGTTTGGGAAAAGGTTGCRGAAACRACGGCTGGCAATGATGTTAKCTCTGGTACCAGTACATATACGGCCTTGGGAAACTCTAAGGAATAYAAGGAGGTGGTAGAGAAGTACATGAAGCGGTTCAAATCAGCCTGGGATGCYGATGGRAAAGTSGTRGGCGTTGTAGCTGTTTCAGGTGACAAGGTCATTGGAACGGATATTTTTGCTACACAYGACCTATTYGTCAATTCATACAAYAAYCTGCTGCATTCTTATACCACGGATGCTATGACAAATGGTAAGGAAGTAACMATTACCAATAAAGAGGTTCAAGCVTAYCTGGACCAGTTTCTGGCGGATGAGRCYGAGCAGGAAAAATCGTTAGAGGGAAAAGGCTCAATGTTCAAACACAAGAAYAGGAAGTTACATCTGGCAGCATTCTAAAGCATGCCATAATGCACTGAGGAATTACCGAACATTGTGACTTGGTCACCTTCACAAAACTGATCGAATAAAGACTGTAAGGAAGATATAGATTCCAGATAAAGCTCATGAGTATCAGGCAGGGCATATGAGCAGGAATCGTATCTTCCTTTCAGTCCATTAAAATCAAAATACTGGTTGTTCTCAAAAATTACTTTCTCACATCCCTCCACTCCAAAGAATGAGCTCAATTGTTCGGTTGTGAGGTTTGCATGATTGATCTCATCGTAATCCGTCGAGTACTTCAATAAGAAATCTTCATACGCTTTCATAAACGCATGTTCGTTATTTCTGTTGTTCCAAATGAGGAATACGTATCCGTTTTTGTCTTTTAAAAGACGTTTGAACTCTTGCTGTGCCAGYTTGGRGTCGAACCAATGGAATGCCTGKGCTGCCACAATRAKRTCWACAGARTKRTYRCTGAGKCCRCTSTGTTCSGCCGTKCCRTCAATGCTTTGATAAGCCTTGTAATCAAATAGCATGGATTCGCTTGCCGCTCTCATTTCAGGATTTGGCTCCACYGCGTATACTGTGGCTCCCGCGCTCAATAGCGGTTCTGTCAGCTTACCGGTTCCRGAKCCWATATCGGCAACACTTGAATCCCTCAACCCACCAGTAAYCTGGTTGATAAATGAAATCAGCTCCTGTGTATATCCGGGACGGTACTTAATATAATCTTCGACATTGGYGGAGAAGCGTTCCGTGGATTTCATTTACGCGTAACTAATTTTCCTCCAAGCCAAGCCATTGGAATATAGGCCCCTGCTAAGTCTAAAACAGCAAACCAGGTTGGTGACGGTAGCATGAATACAGCGGCAATACCTCCAAATAAGAAGAATACGCCAATACCCAATGCAAATTTCATTTTGTGGTTTGCGGCAATTAAGGCGGCCAGAAGAGCACCAACAAGAGTCCCAAGAGCGTGAGCTAAGAATGGGGAAATGAAATGCTTAGGTTCAAATAAATGCATGGCAGATTTCAGACCTTCCATATCAGAGACATCCACACCATCAGGGGGAGGGATGATGGAACCACCTATGGTAATAATCCCCATATTCGCTGCGCTTCCAACGAAGAGACCTGCAATGACTGCCAAAATATTTCTAACGATTGGATTCATGTTGGTTGTTTTAGGTTATGTAATTTTTCATTTTATAATGGCACACAACGGTTTATTTTTTGTTGGCAAACGTTATTGTTTCAATTTTTTGGCTCCCTAAATCCATCAACAATCCACACAATCAATCTTGTCATTACCCAAAAAACCAGAAATGTTCCTAAAGGCCAGGCTGCGCAGAAAAGGGATATCAATACAATGTCTCCAGTTGTCGTAGCTGCTGAAGTATTTATGTTCAAAAAGCAAAGAAACAGCGCTGCTAACGATAAGAATATTGAAATTGTTAGCAACAATCTTTTGACTCCTTTCGGCAATTGTCTTATTCTTTTCATTATTTATCTTTAAATGTTTGCCAACGTTTATATAAACCCCTACTGTGTTTATATTGCTATTTGTCCAATCGGCAATCAATCAATTGCCGGCTTTACAAATAAAACAAACCAACATCGGCCAGTTGAGGTATTTATTTGCCTTGGGATAATCCGCGGCAAGTTCAGTCGTGCCATTGTATTCCCTCATTTCATCCAATTTCAATCCCGAATGCTGAATAGCATTCACAAAATCAGCCATTTCGTGGGCATAGCCTTTGGGTCTCACCTCATCCCCGGTAACAGGGTCAGTGAAGTTGGCTTCATTTCCTTTCAACATCATTCCAGGATGCATGCCGGTTAGATAAACGAGTCCACCAGACTTACAGATGCGATTGGCCTCGGAGAAAAATAGCTTCAAGTCCGGAAGGTGTTCCAGGACAAGACAGGAAACAACGTGGTCAAAACTGTGATTTTGGAAGGGTAGGGGTGCGTCAAAATTGTGATGTTGGTAAGTAATGGTATCCTGGGATTGGTTTCGTGCCTTGGTTAACATTCCCGCTGAGCCATCAATTCCTGTAACAAGGGCTCCCTTCTTTGCGAGCATGTTTGATACCCGCCCCGTTCCACATCCCAAATCCGCAATGTGTAAATCTGAAATGCTATTCGGAAAATGATTGAAAAAGACCAGCTCATCTAAGGCGGTCAGGGGATTTTTATTGGTGTCATATATCTCCGACCAGCGGTCATATCCCTCTTCGGTAGATACAATAGTGGGCTTTTTATCAGTTGCCATCAGATGAGATTGGGTTTTCATCAATCCAGTTTTGTATTTTTCTGGCAAAATCTTCGGGCATAGCCAGTCCCTTGCGCAATTTGGTATCCATATGCAAGCCGGTGAGTTCGGTGATTGCCGCCACCTCCTTTGTCTCGGATTTCATCATATAATGTCTGAAGTGAGCCACTTTTTCTTTGATCCAGATGAACTCTGACTCTATCCTGACATTGTCRCCTGCCAACAATTCCTTCTGGTAGCGGATATGTTGCTCCAATGCCACCATTCCCCGATCATTTTCACGAAGATATTGGGCGGTAATATCAAAATGTCCAAACAAATTCCACGTGGCTTGATCAAACATRCCCACATARTGCATCACATTCATATGCCCCATGAAATCACATTGCCAGGTGTATACCGTTCCTTGATAAGTCTGTATCATGTTAATTCATGTAAGATGGAAAATGTGAAATGGAAAATGTGCGATCCAAAAGCTGTTGTGTCCTGACATCCATACCCTTCTACTTAATATCCATTTCCCATTTCMCMTTTYACCTTTYACCTTTYACCTTTTACCTTTTACCTTTTACCTGAACGCAGTAACCATTTCTTCCAACCTCTCCAATCCCATTACCATATTATCTTCAGGAGGACCAAATGAAAAGCGTACCCACTGATCAAATGGTGAATTACCCACTCTCTCTTTATTTGGGTCAATATCAAAAAAGTACCCTGGAACAGTCATGACTTTTCTCTTTAATGCCTCTTCAAAGAATCCAATAGCTGTATTAATTGGGGCCGGTAGTTCGCTGATGTTGGTCCAGATATAAAATGTGCCACCGGGCTCGGGGGAACATATAATTCCCATTCCTCTTAATTTCCCGAGCATGATGTTCCTTTTCCTGGAAARCACTTGCCTCAATGCAGCTGTTTCCTGATCAGCTCTTTCGGGATCCAGGATTTCCARAGCAGCTCGTTGCATGGGTTGGCTAGGACCGCCATCAATGGCAGAAGCAGCCCGGTTCAAGGTGTCAATAAGCATCTTCGGCCCGATAGTCCAGCCAATACGCCATCCSGGATATCTGAATGATTTTGTCAATCCATCAATGATCACTACCGGATCTTTGTCTACATCTTCAATGTGCTCCGCGGCTGACGCCGGGGCCGTGCCGGGCTTATCACCCTCATAAACAAAGTGGGAATAAAATTCGTCAGAGATCAAGCAAGCACCCGTTTCTCTAAACGCATTTACATATTGCAACATTTCTTCCCCCCGTATRWAATTGCCCGTTGGATTGCATGGATTACTCACTACRAATGCACTGAGCCGRTTATCTTCAATCACCTCCYTGATGCGGCTCCCYGGTATGCCAAACCCATCTTCTTCATAGGTYGGGATCAGGATKGGTTCAAGACGATGTGAGTGATAATTGATCATATCCTCATAAGCAGTATAATCTGGATTTTGGTAACCYAATCTTCCATTGTTTATGGCWGCGAATACGCGGGTTAGACACAATCTGCCGCCCATACCAAGACTTACGTTGTCYGCMGTGTAYTGCGATGACTTCCCTTKCCGGTAMAGGCGATTGTAATGHGCGGCAACYATTTCTCTCAATGRATCGGTCCCYCCAAGATGTCCATAGGCATGATCACCAGGTTCAAGATTGATTTGGTTGAGACGAGGTGGCGCACCATCCATTTCTCCAACTTCCGGCTGACCCTGTCCTAAGTTGGCCCAATCCGGGTGCCCATTGTAAAATCCCAATTTCATRGCCTCRGCCACAACCCAAATGACTCCCATATAGGGAACTTCCCTAAATGGGGCCTGGGGTTCTGTTGTTGTAATATCCATTGTAATAAGGTTATAAATATTCTTTTTCYTTTARYAAWTCCAWAAACGCSGWTGAGGCGTCTTCATTTTCATYTGCRGTGTATTTTACATCGGTATACACCTGAGCCAGATTCTCCACGCCCGCTTTTTCAATTTTGGCTTTTAAATCGGGGTAAGTCATATACCGATTCCATCCCTCTTCTTCTTTTTCTTTGTATATCTCTGCAATTGAACTGTCGYTATAGTCCTGGTATGTCTCCTTATGAATAATTCCCTGTATAGGCAGTCGCGCTCTCAAATCAAGGTATTCATCAGCGTAACCAATCACCAACGTCGTTACGGGAATTACCCCTTTTGGACATCCAAAGAATTTGGCCAAATCTGGTGCATTGTTGAGTGTTGTTCCCATATAACAAATTCCAAGTCCAAATGATTCCGCTGCCAGTGCAGCGTTTTGAGCTGCGATAAATACATCACCTGTTCCAACCAGAAAGCACAACATATTGTCCCAGGTTGGTTTCGCGTTGTTCAATTCACACCATTTTGTCATGCGATTCCAGTCCGTGCAAAATGTCAATAGGAGCGGAGCCTGCAAAATCATTTTCTGACAATAGTGCAATTCATACAGTTCAGCTCTCTTGTCAGCATCTTTGGTTATTATAATGCTATAGGGTTGAATATTGCCACTTGTTGAAGCTCGCGTAGCRGCATCCAGGATCTTTTCAATATCCCCTTCMGGGATAGGTGTATCCYGATAATTTCGGATTGATTTGTGAGCACAGATTTGATCGTATACCATCTTCAATAACTCCYTTTATTGGGGCTATAAAGATATGCAAATGAAAGATCAGGGCACAAAAAAATCCTGCTCARGCGTTTGRCRCCCGAACAGGATTSCMRGTWAAGTTTTCTTATAAAACAATAACMGTTTTTGTCTCAACCTGATCTCCCATTGAATTGGATATTCTCAGGAAGTATGATCCRGGCTCCAGGTTGGARGCRTCAATTCTGGTMGATGAACTGGYCAACTTTGYAATCTTTACTTGCYTTCCCTGGCCATCRTACATTTCCAAAAGAAACTGACCTTCACYACCTAACTCAATCGTAAAGTATTCGGTAGTGGGGTTGGGATAAACGGARAGTACCATTTTTGACCCGGTAATSGGYTCAATTGTTTCSCGAGTGCCYTCMYCGTTCGTTTCCATTTCYATTTCRGGACTCTCTAYDGRYKMAKYKYCYWKGWTMWCMRAYRSATTKWWSRYTKRCWYWTYSYSGATSWTAWYRRMYKKATTKAMSKTWTKSAYYTTMYKRAYCTTATTRAYCTTATTRAYCTTATTRACCTTATTRACCTTATTRACCTTATTRACCTTATTRACCTTATTGACCTTATTAACCTTATTAACCTTATTAACCTTATTAACCTTCTTGATCCTGCCAATCTTTTTCGTTTCAATGGGCCAGGCCTGGTTATCCAGTATGGACCGTTCTATAACCCGAATTGGATTTACATTGTCAACCACATTGTCATCGTTTATTATCAATTCAGGCTGCTCTGTCAAATCCTCATCAATGACTGGCTCCGGATCGACAATCTTCATCAATCCTCCAACCATAAGTTCAGCTTTCTCGATGATTTGTGGAGTTATGCTTAAAGTCGTGTCACCCATAAGTACATGTTCCGGTTCTTCAATTGTATTCTCCACTGGCTTGGGTTCGGGATCTGCCATCACCATTTCGCCGAGGAACATTACATTGTCATAATTTACCTGCTGGGGTTCATTTGCATGTTCAGGTTGCTCGGCAACTTTTACTTCTTCCAATGGATCGATCACGTCAATGATCCTCATCTGGCCTACCTTTATTTCCAAATTATTGGGTGAAATGTCTCTGGTTTCTGGTAGGATAGAGATCATATCACCCATCATCAGATACTCTTCCTGCATCGAGAAGTTAAGGGTGATTTCATCTTTAAGCACTTTGAGTGCCTCTATAGTCTTATCCATATAACCGGAAATGGTACCGTTAAGTGAAACCTCCTGATTTTGGACTGATCCTACAGGTAACTGAACTTTGTATTCACCGGCAGTATTTGTTTCTGTTTGCTGAATTATTTCGCCACCTGACRAAACCTGCACAATCGCTTTAGGTGCCGGTTGCTCTGAATTCCCTAAGGTCACCGTCCCTCTGATTGTTGTTTCCCTTGTGCTTGCYACASTCTTCTCTGGTAKKGGATCCATTTTCATCTTGCCTTTGACAGGTAAGCGGCATTGTGCATCAGCCCTTTCTCCGAATAATGCGGAAACACTGACAACAGCGATGAAGGCGGCCAGGTATGTCTTTGCCTTTTTGATGAAATACTGAACTTTGGAAATCCTGGGGTTGGTAATGACCTGGCTGGAGTARAGYCTSCCACATACACTGCCCTCAGATTTATTAAGATGGGCCGCTATYTCTGAGTTGGTGCTGGAGGTGAAGTCTACCACTTCCTTGGTACACATASCACAGAACTTTCCTTTMTCTGTTGTGGTCATGTCCGACCAGYTCTCATGACARGGCGTGGCAATTTTAACAATGGGKYTTTCRCTATTGTTTATTGGGGTTGWAGYTTTTGAGGTTTTCATTTTTCGTAGATTTTGAASTAGATGAATATTGTATTTCTATATCAGGGATGCAGAAATCCWAACATTCCACAAAAGGATCGGAGAAAAATGGTAAACCCAGGATATTCCAGGAAGCAAACAGGTTCTACTGGTCTTCGAGCACCTGATCCAAACTTTGGAGAATGATGCTACAGGCAGACTTTACCTGCTCTTTGCTAATAATAAGTGGAGGAGCTATTCGCAGGCAATCATCGGCAAAAAGAAACCAGTCAGTAATTAACCCCAAATTGCGGCAGAGGTCCATGGCTTTTTGGGTTTGCTCTGAGTTTTGTAATTGCACAGCCAACATCAATCCAATTCCMCGRACYTCTTGAATRAGCTCRTGTTKMARAAGSTCRCGGAATAATTGMCCCTTRGYATTYACATTTTCAATCAGAGGTTCTACCSTRAGTTGTKCAATRTTTGCMACTGCAGCGGCACAAGAWACCGGATGCCCYCCAAAAGTRGTAATRTGWCCWWGYKKAGGATSTWCWKYYARGCWAYYCATKATSTSRKWWSWRGARRTAAAWGCSCCRATYGGMWWACCKCCTCCNNAWSMKYYYYYGSCWWCAATANNAYATSAGGAATTACATTGTAATTCTCAAAACCAAACATACTGCCCGTTCGGCCAAATCCAGTTTGGATTTCATCAAGGATTAGTAAAGCACCCGTGGCTTGACACCGTTGTTTAAGTTTGGCCAGATAGTCATTTTCAGGGACCCTTACACCGGCCTCACCTTGCACCGTTTCAACAATTACACAGGCWGTTTGGTTTGTGATTTTAGCCAGATCTTCAAYATTATTGAAACGAATCAWACCTACRTCWGGGAGCAAAGGCTCAAAAGCTGTTTTATRTACATCAYTGCCCATTACACTRAGCGCTCCAAACGTACTTCCRTGATATCCGTCAATACAACTGAGGATTTCTCTTCTGCCGGTATACTTCCKGGCTAGTTTTAAGGCTCCYTCTACTGCTTCACTTCCSGAGTTTACCAGGTATGTACAAGATAATGAAGCGGGCAATATRTCTGCAAGGGCRGCGGCAAGTTCTTGTTGAGGACTTTGAATAAATTCCCCATATACCATCACATGAGCGTACCTGTTAACCTGTTGCTCAACTGCGGCAGTTATCTTTGGATGCGAGTGACCTAAATTATTAACCGCAATTCCAGCTATTAAATCGAGGTATTTGTTGCCAGATTGATCRTATAAATAAACCCCGTCAGCTCTTGATATGGCAAGRTTTGGAGMAGTATTGGCTGTTTTTGCTAATGGCATGTTTTTAAGGGTGTGGTAACTRGCTATATGTTAAGGYTGYACATCACGAAATACTCGGCCTTCCGGTGAAGGTAAATGTATTAATTATTCATATATTTGAGATTGGTTTATCRGGTTTAACAATATTTTTATTTCTTTGTAATTGTATCAAACCTAGGGAATATGTCATGGCAAAAATGATGGGAGGGAAAGCCCATGATGGCTTTATCAAYTGGTATGAGTCACTTCAGTCGAACAATATATTGTTCATGTTCAAGGGTGATTTTAATCAGGAATTGGTYAATTCCATTGTGAAGGTTGTAAATGGTTTAGCAGATCTGTCGCATGAGAATGTGATGGTTCGGAAYAGAATGACYGGAACGATCATCGAGTGTCTTCAGAATATTTGCAGRCACGGMGAGAGCGTTGATGGTGGTAGTATTCTTAAACCTGGAATTATATTATTGAGAAAAACAGATAATGARTATGTTCTGGAYATTGGYAACAGCTTAATGACCAARCGGGTRGGGCARCTRCAAGATTATATTGACCGGGTGAATGARATGAATGATGAGGAYTTGAGRACCTTTCATAAAGATGTGTTGGTTAAGACTGAACTTTTTGGCAAATTTGGTGCTGACCTTGGATTGATCAATGTWGCGCGCAAGGCTAAAAGAGGCTTTAGATATGCCTTTCGGGAGATAAGTGATCGTTACTCATTCTTCTCGCTTGAGATTTCAATCTCGGGAAGTATAGTAGTCAATTGAGAAGAATAGAATTAAGGTATTATTATTATGGAGGCAATTAACTTAAAAGGAACATACGACACACCGGATGTGGTTTTAGACTCAGAACAGGGTGTTTTTGAGATATCCGGACGCTCCTATCCAGAGGATACAGCTGAGTTTTATATTCCCATTTTGGAGTGGATAAACAACTATTTGGAAAATCCTAATTCGGAGACCAGGTTCACTTTTAAATTGGATTACTTCAATTCTTCATCYTACAAGCCTTTTTTGGACATATTGGTTAAATTGGGTAAATTGAATAGCAATGGACATTCTGTAACTATCCAATGGTATTATAAAGAAGGTGATTGGGATATAAAGGAAGCGGGAGAAGAATTCGCTGAGATTGTGGATGTGCCATTCACATATGATACTTTTTAATTTCCCKGATTGCTTTCCGCTTTATGCGGCATGTAAATAATTACTCTTCTTTWAAATTCTGGATTAAGCGAATAAATTTTATTCAATAGGTCTTCTCGTTCCAATCGTTCTAAATGAACAGGAATCAAAAATTAACCCTGCTTCTTAATTTGGTTTTGCTTGCGGTTGCAATTCCAAACBACCTCTGTTTTGCTCAATCATATCACTTCAAAAACTATTCAATCGATGAAGGATTAGGGCAGTCACAGGTCTCCGATGTATTTCAGGATCATAATGGAGTGATATGGATGGSTTCAAATGGAGGGGGATTGACGCGATTTGATGGGCAGACCTTTACCGTATATACGGTTGATAACGGATTGGCTGGCAATGTAGTCAACAAAATCTTTGAGGATAGTGAGCAGCAATTGTGGATCTGYACGGCAAAAGGTATCTCAAAATGGTTAAGCGGATTCGTTTTACCHGGTGAAAACAATTTTATCAGCTATGATATTGCCGATGGATTGGCCGATAACCGGGTTTGGACAGTATTGGAAGATCAGGAAGGCAGGCTGATATTCGGGACCAATGAAGGCTTGAGTATACTTCTCCCTGATMATGAGCAACGTGAAGGAGTGATGTTCAGCAATTCGAAGCTTGGCTTAAGTCATAATATAGTTCGTACAATTTTACAGGATAAAAAAGGGGTTTACTGGTATGGTACWGAGAATGGACTTACCCGACACGACCCTAAAGCTTCTCCGGGTGAGTTGTTCGGATATTTCTCGACAAAAGATGGATTAACGGATGACTTCATCTGGTCTTCATATGAGGATTCAGAGGGTAATTTATGGTTCGGTACTGGTAATGGAATTTCACGATTGAAGCAGGAAGAGAGTAGTGCTTTCAAGCCGGAATTTGAGAGCACGTTGAAAGTAGATGGCTTGAGYTTGGATATAATTTATGATATAGCAGAGGAYGCTAAAGGAAACATATGGTTTGCAACATGGGGTGGTGTTGGTGCAATTGAATACATCCCAAAATTCAATGTATACAGGAGGTTGTCAAAAGCAAATGGACTGGCAGACGACAATGTGATTTCAATTCTTGAAGATAACGAAGGTAATCTTTGGTTGGGCACGTATGGGCAAGGGGTATCAAAACTATTGGGAAGACGTTTTGAGAACTACACCAGAGCCGAYGGTTTACCTGATAATTTTATATGGACGGTAAAAGAGGATCTAAATCAAAACATCTGGATAGGRGGTAACCTTGGAGGRGTGTGTAGAATTGTRCGCARTAAAAACCCYGAAAAAATAAGCGGGTATGATATTTCGGTTCAGCAATTCTCTCCTGAGGATGGATTTCCAAGCAAGGTGGCAACTTCGATAGTCGTTAGCCGATCAGGTGATGTTTGGTTTTGTACTGAAGCTGGATTGGCCAAATTAAAAATGCCCGGACCGACCTTTGCCCCRGACGGCAAGTCGAAACCTCGTTTGGCATTTTCCCTTTATACWAGAAAGAACGGCTTGCTCAAAGAAAGACCACGGACCATTTATGAGGATAGTAAAGGGAACTATTGGATAGCATATACGGGGGGTGTTGTTCACCGAATGACCATTAGAGGTGGGAAGCCCCAATTCCATAAGAACACATACAAAAGTGAACTGCTGAACAATTTTACGACATATGCAATGCATGAGGATCGGAGGGGAGATATGTGGTTTGGCACCGCGGCTGGGATTGTTAAATTATCCATGAACGATTCTACTGGATTGATGGAGCGAGAGATTAATATTACCACGGAGGAGGGGCTGGTGCACAATGATGTACGGGCTATCGTTGAGGACAGTGAAGGAAATTTGTGGTTTGGTACGGGTGGGGGTATCTCGAAATACAATCCGTATCAGCCCGGAAAGAGATTTGAAAATTAYACTACKGAGGATGGACTGGTTTCTGATCGGGTTTACTTATTGCAATTTGATAAGGTCAATAACTTATGGATTGGAACCAATGTTGGGATAGATGTATTGAATTTGGAAAAGTATCTGGCCACCAAGCAGAAACACGACCCTGTTGAGAATAAATTCAAATCAGCTGGCGAAATTGAGTTTAGACATTTTGGCTACGCAGAGGGATTTTTGGGCAATGAAACAAATACCGGTGCATCTTGTATTGACKCGGATGGACACTTGTGGTTTGGTACCATATTCGGAGCAATYAAATACAATCCCTAYGAGGATATMATCAATSAAGTACCACCCATTACGCAGATTGTTGGCCTGGACCTATATTCCGATCCGGTCAACACCAGAAAAGTATTTAAATTYCAGCATGATCAGAACCACTTCACCATTAAATACTTAGGGATAAGTCATAGGCTTCAAGAAGGTGTTACCTACAAGTACAAGCTGGAGGGGTATTCCTTTGACTGGTCCGACCCTACAACAAATACCTCCGCAACGTTTACAAATCTATCCGTGGGTGCATATACATTTAAGGTTCTTGCAGCCAATKCGGATGGCGTDTGGAATMAAGARCCGGCAACTTAYAGCTTTACGGTTGCACCACCGTTTTGGCAATCTRTTTGGTTYTATATTTTGGTARTAGGCGGGTTYGTARCATTGGTTTATTTTATTGTAAAGATCAGATTGGGAGCATTGCAGCAAACAGCGCGGGCATTGTCTGAGCAGGTAGAGATTAAGACAGCCAAATTGAAGGCCAGCGAGATGCAGTATCGTTCGCTTTTTAATAGCAGTGCTGATAGCATCTTTATTTATGATAAAGACACCCATCAGTTTTTGGATTGCAATGACACTGCCGTGAGGGTATATGGCTATTCAAAAGAGGAAATTAAAGGAATGAAGCCCTATGACTTTCACCTGAATGAAGATCAGGAAGAAATTCGGCGGATAATTGAGAGCAAACCGAAGAAGCCACATATGTATGAACACTATGTTAAATCAGGTGAAAAGATCTACGTGGAGGTTCAATCTAGTGTAATAATCTTTGATCAAAAAGTAGCTGTTTTAAGTATTGTGCGGGATGTTACCGCTAGAAGAAAGGATGCCAGGAAGATTGAAAGTATAAATAAACAACTCACCGGCAGTATACGCTAYTCAAAGAGAATTCTTGATGCCATTCTGCGCTCGAARTCTGATATTGTGAAAGTTCACCCCAATTCATTTATTCTCTTTGAACCTAAGGATATTGTGAGTGGCGACTTCTACTGGTTTCACAAGGYAGGTAGCAAAGCTATAGTTGCTGCTATTGATTGTACTGGTCATGGGGTAGCCGGTGCCTTTATGTCGCTGATYGGCAATGAAATACTTGACGATGTAGTTAAGAATAAAAAAATATTAGATCCGGGAAAGATTCTTTCAGCCATGCACAAAGCAGTTGTTGCAACCATGAAAAAGGGTGAAAACCCTGGAGATGCAGTTGGAGGAATGGATGTCGCRCTTTGTTGTATTGATTACGAAAAGAAYATCCTYGAGTTTGCCGGTGCRGGTCGGCCAATGGTACTCCTGAGAGAWGGAGTTGAAATGSTATACCCRGGAAACAAATACCCCGTTGGATTGGTAGTCAACAAGGAGGGTAAATACTCAAATGTTTATATGAATGCACAGGCGAGCTCAAATGGAGTGATAAAAAGCGAAAAAATTAAGCTGRTRAAGGRCGACTGTATTTACATATTTACAGATGGTTACTGYGATCAGTTTGGGGGAGAATCCGGAGAGAAATTCATGAGAGAGCGATTTAGCCAACTACTYGCCGAAATTCAGTCCAAAGACATGGACAAACAAGAGAAACACCTGGAATCAACCATGAAAGAATGGCAAGGTGACCACCCTCAGGTTGATGATAGATTGGTTATAGGACTGAAGTTTTAATTTTTTTTTGGTTCCAAATAGCAACAATTCCTGATGACGCTCGTATCAGTATTTTGTAAAACTTCATTTAGGAGTTAGATCAAGTGAATGCACGTACTTCGACCTTCCATTCTGTCCCTCGGGCTGTTGCTTATAGTACAACTGCAGTATAGCAAAGCACAGCAATACAATTTCCGCCACTTCAATGTTGAGGATAACCTGGTTCAAACCCAGGTGCAAGCACTATGTCAGGATAATAGCGGCTACCTGTGGATAGGCACTCGTGGTGGCTTGAGCGCATACAACGGCGTATCATTCACCAACTATACGGTAGATGAAGGGTTAAAAGGCAATCGTGYAAATGCCCTGTGTWYGGATACCAGGGGGCAGATATGGATAGGAACTGATCGGGGGCTTTCCTTTGCMATTGGAAATAAGATTGTCAATAATGACTTCACAAATAACTTTCACAATATTTATATCAATGTGATCCATCAGGATAGGAACCAAAGGGTTTGGATTGGCACAAGGGATCAGGGTGTATATTGCTATAATGGAGAGCAATTGGTTAATGTCAATCGCGCCYTGGGATTGGCAAGTAATACCTGTTTGTCWCTCGCATCTGAGCGATCCGGACGAATATTRATAGGGACCGTGAATGGCCTCAATTGGCTCGATGAAAGTGGAATTCGGAACCTTTTCASTGGAGCCCCTCAATCCTGGCAAATAAATGCTCTTTCTGTGGATGAYGGATTGACAAGCAATCGAATCGAAGCTGTTTATGCAGATGAGAGTGGGAGCATTTGGCTCGGCACAAATGAAGGTGGCGTTAATGTGTTTAGAATTGGCGCAAAAGGGCGACGTATTCGCGATGTACATCATATGCATAAGGAAAAAGTATGTGGAATAGACTCCATATACTGCTCCATCGGCYTGGTAGACGAGTCTGTTACAACACTGGTCCAGGGTCTTCGTGGGCGCATATGGATTGGGTCRGACAAGGGCWTGAGTATCTGCGAGAGGTCTAAAAAAAATAAGGGATATAGTTTTACTGCACTAACCACCAAAAACGGCTTAAGGAATGATATGATTTCCTCATCTCTAATGGATCGTGAGGCCAATCTTTGGTTTGGAACAAGTAACGGATTGTCAATGTTTGAAGGAATGAAGTTTGTCCATCTTACGCAAGCAGATGGCGTAAGTGCTGACATTGCTACTTCGGTCTATATAGATCAGGAGAATGCCATTTGGGTCGGTACATTGGGCGGTGGTTTGTGTAAATTCAAGAGTCTGAATTCTTCCCTTGAAAACAACTTGAAAGTATACAATTCTGAAAATGGGTTCAGTGATATAGTATACGCCGTTAATCAGTTTGACGAAGCTTCCGTTTTTGCAGGAGTTCAAAAAGATGGAGTATATAGAATTACAGATAAGGGTAATACCAACTATGATATATTGAGTGGCACTTCATTCAGAATGATCAATGTCATTGCCAAYGATAGGTATAACAATCTGTGGTTGGGTGCATGGGGAGGTGGAATTTATGTYGCTCARGAGGGAGATCCGCTCAATGGGAAGATAATGGCAATATCCAAAAGAGATGGATTGGCTGGCGACAATGTGTGTTCCATGATTGAGGATGCCCATGGCAACATGTGGGTTGGGGCACAGGGCGGATTGAGTAGGATYAGCAATCAGRYCAACTTAGCCGATCGGGTTGCGGACGGTGAAATTCCAGATATAATAACCTTTAATGAGAGCAATGGCTTGAAGTGCAGATCCGTGTACTGTCTGCGGTTGGATGATGCAGGCAATCTATGGATGGGTACGGATAATGGAGTATCATATCTGGATCTCAGCAATCCCGAAGAGTATGAGTTCATCCAGTTTACCAAAGATGATGGACTTGCGTCCAATGATGTCTATGTAATAGATTTTGATTTGGGTGGTAACTTGTGGATTGGCTCCAACAGGGGATTGGATCGCTTCAATGTGACATTGTTTAACAAGACCAAAGAAACCTTTATCACACATTACGGCAAATTAGAGGGGTTTCGAGGCATTGAATGTGTACAGAATGCATCTTTCAGGGATGCAGAAGGGGGCCTGTGGTTTGCTTCCAATGATGGTGTTACCAGATATCAGATGGAAGAAGATAAATTCAACCARGTGGAGGCTGTGACAARKATTACGAATATTCGMTTGTTCTATGAAGATGTAAACTGGRGTGAAATGTCGATAAGTGTCGGYGATAGCTCAGGACTGCCTGTTTCYYTGRAGCTGCCATATTCACAAAACCACCTGACCTTTGATTTTGTCGGAGTAAGCCTGACTATACCCGAGAAGGTGAAATACAGATTTTACCTCAAAGGATTAGACAATGACTGGTCCCCCGCAACGAGTAAGCAGGAAGCCGTTTACTCAAGCATTCCTCCGGGCAATTACGTTTTCATGGTGATGTCCGCCAATAATGATGGTATTTGGAACAAAGAGGCYCTTAAATATCGATTTASYATCAATCCGCCATTCTGGAAGTCATGGTGGTTTATCTTTATAAGCCTTATCGGYGGTGYTGGGGCACTGATACTWTACCTCAGAAAAAGGGAGCGCGGTATTTTGGAACAGCGGGGAATACTTGAAAAGATGGTRCAAGARAGAACGAGCCAGCTTACCGAAAAGAAGAAGGAGGTGGAAAGGCAAAACGAAGAAATAGCCAAGCAAAATAAAGATATAACGGGAAGTATTCAATATGCCAAGAGGATTCAGGAGGCGATTCTTCCTGATAGAAACAGCCTTTCAGAACTTATTCCGAAGTCTTTTATCTTCTTTAAACCCAAGGATATTGTAAGTGGTGATTTTTATTGGTTYAAAAAAGACGGGGATCGGGTATTTATTGCAGCGGTAGACTGTACGGGGCATGGAGTTCCGGGGGCATTTATGAGCCTSGTCGCCAATCAACTTTTGGGAAGAATAATTATTAATAATGGAGTTGAAGACCCTGGTGATATTTTGAAATTACTMCACAGCGGYATTGTTGGCGCGCTTTATAGAGAGGAAAATGAAACAGGTACCCTGGATGGCCTGGATATGGTGCTKTGCTCATTTAATCTCAAGGAGAGTCGCGTAGATTAYGCTTGTGGWAGTCGGCCCCTATTGCGGGTTCGGGATGGRAAAAGTGAGTTGTATAGAGGAGAAAAACACCCYATTGGCCTSGTGCTTGAAGAAGAGCGMAATTTCACCACGCATTCCCTGGATTTTAAACCAGGTGATMGATTTTACATCTACACAGATGGTTTTTCCGACCAGTTCGGTGGCSCCAATTACGATAAATTTATGAGCCGCAGATTTATTGAACTYCTTGAGGGGCTTAATGACGTGCCTATGAAAGAGCAGCAAGAATCGCTGGCGAATGTCATGAAGGACTGGATTGGCGACAAGCGGCAGATTGATGATATGCTGGTTATTGGGGTAGGGGTGTGAGTTTCACATTGGTTTATYGAGRACCYCTCYAATAYRTGTATCRAAAGTGGARAATCTCTARTGTGATCTTGGTCGCCCCCGCATTTGCCCCCTCTCCCGGTCACCGCCACGAATTTCTGACATCAACTTCTTTTTGAACTTTTTTTCAGCCCGATACAGCTTAGCCACCTTCTTTACCGGTAATACCTCCTTGTATTTTTTGAGGTACTTCTTTTTWAGATCCAGGTTAGCTTGCTCRTGAYCCATCATCCGATCCATCATGGCTTCCAACTCATTGTCCGACATTGTATCCAATGTCYTTTTAGGTTCTCCTTCTTTAYTACYGCYCTGGCGAAGTTCCTTATGYTTCTTACGCAACTCCYTCTGTTCCCCTTGAGCYTGGTTGTACACAGGCCAAAAGACCTGGGCCTCTTCAGGAGTTAAGTTCAACTCACTGGTRATAAATGCTACCTTCTGTGCTTCAATTTGCTTTCTTCTATTGCCCGGCCYCCCYTCAGGTTGCGCATATGCTGTTAAACTACCAATTAGAATTACACCTGCTATTATTGTTGTCTTTATCGTTTTCATGATCTTGTATTTAAACTTATTCTAACTCAGATATTCTAAATCAACTCATCAACACATCAWCMMATCARCYCATCATCAAATCAACMCATCATCAAATCAACYCATCATCAAATCAACNCNNCATCAANNNAKCNKCNNATCAACACATNNTNAANNCASMTCATCAANANNTCAWCAMATYAACMCATCATCAAATCARCWCATYAACYCATCATCAAATCAACMCATYAWCWMATCATCAAATCAACCCATCMACCTACAGTTCATCTATGATCGTCGCCAGATCAATATTGTCTTCAAGTAGATAATCTATAATATCTTCACRGGTCACTTCATCGTCCAGAGTTTCTTCTGGCTCTATTTCTTGAATTTCTTCTGCATCAAGTGTCGTTTCAACAGCAATAAGTGCATCYAGCAAGTCGTCCTCATCCATGCCAAAGGCACTCTCTTCTTCCAGGTATTCAATCATTTCATCTACACTKATATCATTWGATGCCAATGATTCCTGCTCACCTYTAAAATTATTCATCCACACCATCATTGCAATTATGACCACACYSGCTGCAACGGCCACARAGCGAACAGTTATCAATCTTCTTATAATCGATRTTCTTTCAACCYTKGTAKCTTGAGCCATTTGCGAAGCTTTATTGCTCAAATCCTTGAAATACCCTTCAGGAACCTGGTATCCGTGCTCTCTTGACATTTTGGCCAGTTTCGGCGAGAGTGCATTCAGYTCCTCTTGTATTTCACTTGATATATCTTTGTTTTCGTTCATRTTGGTTATTGGATGTTATTTATGATAAAAAGTTTAATCTCCAGATACAAATGCCTCAATTTTCTTAACCGCATGGTGGTACGAGGCCTTCAGTGCCCCTTCAGAAGTTTTTAATATRYGAGACATCTCCTGATATTTCATTTCATCGAAGTATCTCATRTTGAACACCAGTCTTTGCTTMTCGGGCAGTTCYTGAACTGCAAGCTGTAACTTTGTTTGTATTTCATCTCCTGTATAAAGTGCTTCACTTGATGTTCCACCTGATAGCTGGCCTTCAAGGTCTGTAAGGGATGAGCTCATTTTRTTCTTCTTCTGCTTTATAAATGTGAGCGTTTCATTTGTTGCAATTCTGTACAGCCATGTAAAAAGGCCGGAATCKGCCCTRAAGTTGGCCAGCCCCTTCCAAACCTTGATCAATACGTTTTGCATAATGTCGTTCGCATCATCATGGTCCATAACCATTTTYCGAACATGCCAATACAACCTTTCCTGGTAAGCCCGAACGATTTGRTCAAAGCCCTTATGGGGATTCGATTTAAACGTTTTTAGCAAGGAYTGATCRGTCTGTTTATCCATTCAAATAGCTTACAAAAATGCAAAACACCAAGAAATCASCCACCGAAATAWAGATTACACCTAAACTTTAGGTGAATATYGTAAGTGGTTGAATAATAGATGWRTAAAGTGTAAACAGAATATTATTTGGTGGGCTATTTTCGCGAAATTGATGCTTTTGAGGCTGYTACGATATCRGGAATGTCCAGGCCGTATTTTGTCATCAACTCGTCAGGCGTTCCGCTCTCGCCAAAGCTGTCATTTACCGCCACCATTTCCAATGGCGATGGCATRTTCAATCCAAGAGTTTGAGCAATTAAATCTCCCAATCCCCCATTCATTTGATGTTCCTCAGCAGTTACCACACATCCRGTTTTCTTTACCGAAGCTAAGACGGCGGGAATATCCAAAGGTTTAATTGTGTGAATATTGATCACTTCTGCAGATATTCCYTCTTTYTCGAGTTCTTCAGCAGCCTTTATAGCCYTCCATACCAGATGYCCGGTGGCGAATATGCTCACATCTGAACCTTCAACCATGGTAATGGCCTTTCCAATTTCAAATCCCATCTGGTCAGTGGTGAAATTTGGCACATTCGGACGTCCAAAGCGGAGGTATACGGGCCCAAAGTGTTCAGCGATCGCAATGGTGGCCGCTTTTGTCTGATTGAAATCGCAGGGATTAATGACCACCATATTGGGCAACATTTTCATAAGGCCGATATCCTCCAGTATCTGGTGAGTAGCACCGTCTTCCCCCAAGGTCAAACCCGCATGAGAAGCACATATTTTCACGTTCTTATCAGAATAGGCGATTGATTGACGAATCTGATCGTATACCCGACCTGTTGAGAAGTTGGCAAAGGTGCCTGTGAATGGTATCTTACCTTCAATAGTCAATCCTGCMGCGACACCCATCATATTGGCCTCTGCTACRCCAACCTGGTAAAATCGCTCCGGAAACTCCTTTTGAAATGCGTTCATCTGTAGAGATCCTCCCAAATCAGCTGTTAAGCCCACTACGTTGCCATTTGTAGAGCCCAATTCCAATAACCCTRCGCCAAATCCGGCTCTGGTTGATTTATTTTCTGTTGAAGTGATGCGCTGAATCGTACTTGCTGTCATTCTCTGATTTGTTAGRTTGAGTTRAGGTTTTTTCTTTTCGRAGATAAAAGTAGATAAAACACAAAAGGTGTACYTGAATATTTTATCAAGAGTTATCAACCAACYTTGAATGCCGCCAAACRAGTCACTGTGAGATGAANTTTTGTGCATTTGTAAATCRGTYTCTCRAAATTTTGCAATAATTCATAAATGATTCGCACTCATCRCATTTTCAATATGTTGGTTATCTTTGGAATAGATGCACATAGGRAATAAATACGATCAACCGTTAGTCCCCGTGTCGCAAATAATTAAAATGACCAAAAATGGATAGGAAGACATTTATAAAAACCGGAATTGGTACCTCAGTTGGAATAGCCTTGCTTCCAACTTTGCTACATGCCAGGGTGGAAACTGACCCACAACCTTTTGAAACTGCCCTTGTAAAGGAATTTGTCGTCGCAGGACATAAGGATTTAAACAGGGTGAAGGAGATGCTGAACGAGCGTCCGAATCTAATTTACAGTCGATATGACTGGGGAGAAGGAGATTTTGAGGAGGCTATTGAGGGAGCTGGTCATCTTGGGAATAAAGAAATTGCCAATTACCTGATAGAGCAAGGGGCCAGGGTGAACCTGTTTGTTCTTACCATGTTGGGAAAGACTAACCTGGTAAGACCAATCATAGAGGAATATCCTCACCTGCTAATGGCAAAGGGAGCACACGGTTTTACATTGCTACATCACGCCAAAGTTGGTGGAGAAGATTCGAAAGAACTATTTGAATACCTAACCRAAAAGGGACTAACCAAAACCTTTATCAAGATAAAATAACCACTTACAAACCCGTGTGTAAGGCATATGTTGCCATTTGGGGCAAATACGCCATTCACCGCCCGTTGAGAATTAAACCATGGGACTAAATCGGAGTCAAAAGAGAAAGTGGACATGAAGACAATTGCACTTCTCATCGCTACCTTGACTTCAATAACCTTAACCTCATTTGGTCAAGCTGATGTCTGGGTGCCGGTTGTTCAAGATGGCTTTGGTATCCCCAATCAGAAAACTGTTCCTGAAATGGAGGTGTTTAATGACACCTTATACATTGCAACAGCTCCTTTAACACCRCCCGGAACRGCAAARCTTTGGCGCTCGGGAACGGGMATARCYCCTTGGCAAGATGTTACTCCMCCKCTTARYGGYGATAACAGTATTCACAGTTTYGGRCAAACMGACTCYGGWGGTGGRTATTTYTGGGTRGGAACWGGGAATAGTAGCAAAGGTGCGATGATATACCAAAGTCGAAACGGGGAAGATTGGATACCGATATCAGAGCGCGGTTTCGGAACGCCCGGCCTTACWGGTGCKGCKCCCAATATGGTCGTTTTTAAGGGGCCTGATGAYAGYRTASCTTACCTCTATGCTGGCGCCGGTTCCCAYGGAGSRGGTGTGCCGGGAGAAGTTTGGAGAATTCCATAYACCAGYACGGATACTGCCGCTTGGGTGAAACTYATTGATTTCGACACCGTCCAAACCAATATCTCYGATACTGTGGACCTGATCTCATACTTTGAAGTGTGGAAAAACAAGATCTATTTYAGCACCAATGGAAAGGGACAACTTTGGGAATCTTCTGAYGGSRTARYTTTYACRCAGAATRCCGGRGTTGGYTACGGYTTCGCACCGCAGTATTTGGACAATGTAGTGATCTCYGCGATTGARATATTYAAKGATACCATGTATATCACAACAACGAATTTTAGCGGTGGTCAACTTTGGAGATCCGGGGATGSGGTTACCTTTACAAATATTACTGATAGCGCATTTGGTGAGGGGCCGGCGGTTAGCGAATTACGCAAGCCTGTTGTGGCGCATGGTAAACTTTGGTTGACCGGTTAYACTGAAACAAACCTATCTACCGGCACCCCGATATGGCGCTCAGATGATGGCCTGAATTGGGTTCAATCCAATACCAACGGTTTTGRAGATACACTCAACAACGGACAAAATGCTGTMGTAGTSGGTTATAAGAAYTATACCTATTTCGGAGGRCCTAACTATACTRCTGGAGGTCAGGTATGGCGGACAGACACRACAACGGGTATKCATGAAGTAACTTCAGYGGATTGCCCGGTGAAAGTAGCTCCGAATCCTTTCTCTGAATTTGCAATAATTGCACTTGATACAGAATGCCCTATTGTTGGCAAAATCAATATTTATGATATAACGGGAAGGCTAATCCAAACTATTGATGGAGATGCTGAAAATCACTTTGTCATTAAAAGGAGAAACATGAAGAATGGACTCTATTTCTATACCGTAAAAACTGAAAATGGAGTAATAAAATCCGGAAAATTCATTATTCAATAGAAATGAAGACAACTATAACGGCAGTGGCTCTCACCATTGTAGCTGGTGTTCTCACCTGGCTCCTTTTATCTTTAAGGACAGATTCAAACGATGTAAAATACATTGAAACTCATATGCACTTRCAAGCTACTTACMGGGATCATGGGCATATAAAAAAGGATTGGATGGCGGCGGCTGAACAAGCGATCARGGAAATGGATGATTTGGGTGTTAGCAAATGTCTGCTTATGCCACCCCCACAGGGAATAACAAACAAAAGCCTGTATGATTATAAAGTACTTATTCCYRTAGTCAAAAAGTACCCGAATAGGTTTTCACTTGTCGGTGGAGGAGGGAGCTTAAACCTCATGATTCAGCAGGCTATRGAAGCWGGTAGGGTAACAGATAAGATGAAGGGGCAATTCAGGGAAAAGGCTAAAGAAATTGCCGCCGCTGGTGCAGTAGGTTTTGGTGAAATGACCKCTATGCATTTMTCGTTCAATCCTGTGCATCCTTTTGTGACAGCACCCCCGAATCACCCATTGTTTCTTGAACTGGCGGATATCTCAGCGGAAACGGGTTTACCCATCGACCTGCATATGGAAGCTGTTGCTAAAGAYATGCTTCTRTCYGAATGGTTTAAAAGCCCGCCMAACCCTAAAATGCTGGATGAAAATATAAAGGCATTTGAAAAATTACTKGAACATAACCCTAAAGCCAGGATTGTTTGGCAACACGTGGGYTGGGATAATACCGGYCATTTRACYACSCAATTAYTGGAAATRYTAYTGTCAAAACACACCAACCTGTATATTGGGCTAAAATGCCTCCAGAAAGGCCAGAGTCAGCCAGAAAACAGACCCCTGGTCAATAACAAATTAAAAAAGGAATGGATTGAACTGATGAAAAGATATCCGGACAGATTCATGCTCGGGAGTGATTTTTTTTACGGCATTCCTGGCAAAACACGGCCTATGCCAGATAGCTCTAAAGAATCAAGAATGATTGTCAACCAATTGCCTGACGAGATAAAAGAAAAAGTAGCGCAYAGAAATGCTAAAATTGTTTACAGTAAGCTGGACTGATACGGTATGCAGGTGGGCGTGTACGAACAAAAGGGTATTGCGCTGTGTCCGACAGCACGCCTTATGCCGATTTGTAGCTTTAGCTCCTGGGGTGTAATGTCATAAAATGACATGCTTCAAACCCATTTTAGAACAAAACGGACAATATAGGATGAATATGAACGGGCTTATTACAAGGTAGTGAGAATGACTTATAGACCTCTTAATATAATACGAACGGGTGGAAGATAAAGAGTTGAAAAGGTATTTACACCAAAGTCTGGTTCAGATAGTTGAAAAAAAGGTCAATGCCGCCAGGTTGATGTTAAAGTCTACTCTGGAGTCCAGAGACAATGAAACAAAAAGCAGTGTCGGAGACAAACATGAGACTGGACGGGCAATGATGCAGCGGGAAGAGGAACAGAATAGGGTTCAACTATCCAATGCACTTGAACTAACAAGTATGTTGGCCCAATTGGACATAGATAAAGGGTTTTCTCAGGTTGAATTCGGAAGTTTGGTAACGACCAATCACGGAAAGTACTTTCTGGCTATTGGTCTGGGGAAAATTGTAGTGGCAGGAATTGGTTATTTTGCTATATCCCCAGCTTCACCCATGGGTAAAGTTCTTCTCAATAAAGTAGTTGGAGACAGGGTCTTGTTTTTACAAAAGGAGTATGTGATTACACAAATTGAATGAATGATTGACTATTCAAATCTAAACCATTAGCCGAATGAAATCGTTTGATTTAATTGTAATTGGCTCTGGGCCTGCAGGTGAAAAAGCAGCAGTAAAGGCAGCTTATTTCAACTATACAGTAGCCTTAATCGAAAAAGAACCTGATTTCGGTGGAGCTGGAGTACAAACTGGTACACTGCCATCAAAAACCTTAAAGGAAACTGCACTTTACCTTTCAGGAATTTATCAAAAAGGTGTGTTTGGTGTTGACAAGGAAATAGGCCGTGAAGTAGGTATCAAAGATTTCATGTATAGAAAAACCATAGTTTCCAAAGAAATGGGAGATATTGTCAAACAAAACCTGCTGGACCACAAAGTTGAAATTTTTTCGGGTACTGCCAGTTTTGAGGATGATCATCATGTTAAGGTCAAAGGAGCATCCGAAGAAGTTATCTTTGGAAGGAATATTCTTGTCGCTACTGGTTCATATCCTTATCATCCTGATGCAATACCTTTTGATGAACTCAGGGTACATGACTCGGACTCTATTCTAAATATAGAAAAATTTCCCAAATCTATTTGTGTACTGGGAGCCGGTGTAATCGGTTGTGAATACGCTACCATTTTTGCCGCGATGGGCGTAAAGACCTGCATGGTTAACAATGTTAATAGAATATTGGAATTCCTGGACAATGAGGTTACGGAGGCATTGGTGAATCAAATGAGGGAAAATGGTATCAATATTCTGTTCAACAACTCCATAAAAGACTACTATGTACCCGAGGACCCCGACAAACCACTTAGTTTGCTATTAGACTCCGGGGAGAAATTGAATGTGGATATGTTTCTGTATGCCGCGGGACGAAGTGGCAATATAAAAATGCTTCAGTGTGAGAATGCAGGAATTAATATAGGCGAAAGGGAAACATTATTGGTCAATGAAAACTACCAGACAAATATTCCACATATTTATGCGGTGGGAGATGTAATCGGATTCCCGGCCTTGGCCAGCATAGGTATGGAACAAGGAAGAGTGGCCGTCAATCATATGTTAGATGCAGGAGATCTGGAAAAAATCACCGAAATATTTCCTTATGGAATTTATACGGTTCCAGAAGTATCCATGGTGGGAGCAACTGAAGAAGAAGCCAGGGAAAAAGGAATTAACTACGCCTTAGGATATAGTTGTCATTGTGATATGGCCAGGGGAATGATCGTTGGTGGCCAGGATAATGGTTTTCTGAAATTGATCTTCGAACGGGAATCAAAAACAATTATCGGGGTTCATATTATAGGGCCAATGGCCACAGAATTAATTCATTACGGAATGGGTTTGGTGCAAGATCAGAAAACCCTTCTACAGGTAATCAGCACTGTCTTTAATTATCCTACGCTACACGATTTGTATAAATATGCAAGTTATGATGGCCTCAGCAATCTGAAAGGCAAGAAAATGAAGAAATCAAAGAGCAAGACACAATTTCGAACTTATGATGATCCTGAAAAGTAATGGCAGACCTCGAAACTAGTGGTTCAATTCATAAAGAGGAACCCATTTGGTTTTTCTTCACACAACCTTGGAAGTATCTGCAAAAGGTTGGTTTTTGACGCCTTTAAAACCTTCAAGTACCTCCGGAAAACTAAGCACACATATATTCACCGGAGAATGCAAAGGGAAATGCCAGTGCATTAATTACCATAAAAGGAGAGCGGGATTGAATTACCGTGAAAATGAAAAGAACTATAGCTTGAATTGCCTGTTCAGTGTCAGAATGTTAGATTCTGTTCACAATTTGGCCTTGTTTTCCTGATATAATGACCCAAAACAGTCAATTTGTCAGGTTTCCACAGATGGCATGCGGATTGACAATGCGGTGCAAAACAACTCGAAAGAACCAAAATTCAGAAAGATGACCACAGGTAGTATCAACGTACAGTCGGAAAACATATTCCCAATTATCAAAAAGTTCTTGTATTCAGATCATGAGATCTTTTTACGAGAACTGATTGCCAATGCAACGGATGCCTCACAAAAGCTGAAGGCATTGTCATCTATGGGGAAAGTAAAAGATGAGATTAGCGAGCTTCGAATAGAAGTGGAGGTAAATAAAGATGCCAGGACCATTCATATTAAGGACAATGGAATCGGAATGGATGAAGCCGAAGTTGAAAAGTACATCAACCAGATTGCATTCTCTGGGGCTGAGGACTTTGTAAACAAGTACAAGGACAAGACGGATGGAGCCAATATGATTGGTCATTTCGGTTTGGGCTTTTATTCCTCGTTCATGGTTGCGGAGAGGGTGGAGCTCATTACAAAATCCTACAAGAAAACAGCTAAAGCGGTTAAATGGGAATGTGATGGAAGTCCTAAGTATACGATAGAGCCCGCTGACAGGAAGGAGCGGGGCACGGAAGTTATCCTGCACGTAGCCGAGGATTCAGTAGAATTTTTGGAGGACAGCAAGATATCTGAACTGCTTTCCAAGTACTGTAAGTTTTTACCAATTGAGATTAAATTTGGCACTAAAACGGACAACGTACCTGACGGAAAAGACAAAGATGGTAAGGAGAAGACCAAGGAAGTCGTATCTGACAATATTATCAATAATACGAACCCGGCATGGAAAAAGCAGCCGTCTAAACTAAAGGAAGAAGATTACAACTCATTTTATAGGGAGCTGTATCCTTATTCTTTTGAAGACCCGTTATTCAACATCCATTTAAATGTTGACTATCCCTTTAATCTTACGGGCATACTGTATTTCCCTAGATTGAAGAACAAAGTTGAAATCCAGAAGGATAAAATACAGCTTTATTGCAATCAGGTATTTGTCACGGATTCTGTAGAGGGAATTGTTCCTGACTTCCTAACGCTATTGCATGGTGTTATTGATTCTCCTGATATTCCATTGAACATTTCCAGATCCTATTTGCAGAGTGATGCAAGGGTGAAGCAGATTGCAGGCCATATTTCCAAGAAGGTGGCTGATAAGCTGGAGCAGCTCTTTAAAAAGGACAGAAAGGACTT
>NVRW01000028.1 GCA_002400975.1 Flavobacteriales bacterium
CTGGCCCTTGGCTTTATTAATGTTAGCGAGAGAATGGCCGAGGGAATCATCTTCTTTTCGTTTCTTATTCTATTTGAGTTCTTGCTGGTATTGGCTGACCCATACATCGAAGGTTGGTCTGGCGGTGCACCTGGAATCAAGCTCTTATTCAATGCATCAATAGCGGCTTTCATCTTTCCGTTGCACTCTCTATTTGAACGTAAATTAAAGACCCGGTTCGTAAATCAACAAACATGACTGCGATACTTGCCATCCTGAGCGGAGCCGAAGGATTCCCTGCTCATGCATTCTTTGAGGCGAGGTTGAAGGGGAGATTCGTGAAACGGGATGGGGTATAGGTGGTGCCAGGTATTAACACCCGACACTATATAATACGTTTACCAGGAGAGTGCTATCTTAGTCAGGTGATAGCTCGATTCTTCATAACATTCCTAATACTCTTCCAATCCTATTCTGTTCACGCACAAGATCAGCATCTAATTGACTCTTGTAAGACAGTTATTGAAGAGGCAAAACACCTGCCCGACGGTCAGGCGGGCGACACTTCCATTTGCAATGCATATATGGTTTGGGGAGAGCAAATTTTTTTAAGAAACCCTGACACTGCCGCTATTCTATTCCAGAAAGTCCGCGAAACTGCTGAAAGAAATTTAGCTTCTGACCTGCCAGCCGCCAATGCAGCTCCACTCAGTTCCCTTAAGAAAAAGTATTTATTGTCTTTAGCTGATGCTTTGAACAATATTGGGTATATCTATAATAGTCAAGGGAACATTCAAAAGGCTTTAGACTACCTCCATAAGAGCTTAAGGATTGAAGAAGGATTGGGAAATAAAAAGGGGGTGGCTGTAGCTTTGAACAATCTTGGCTTTATGTATATGAATCAAGGGGACATTCAAAAGGCTTTGGAGCTCCACCACAAGAGTTTAAAGATATCTGAAGAAATAGGTAGTAAACGAGGCATAGCCAGCTCGCTGGACAATATTGGGTATATCTATAATAAACAAGGAGACCCTTCGTGTACAGCCTCAAAAGAAGAGTGCCGTAAACGGGGCATTGAAAGCGCTTTAAACTACTACCAGAAGAGTTTAAAAATTTACGAAGAAATAATAGGTGACACTTCCGACCAGGCTTTAGCAGTGTCAGCTAAACAAGGGCTAGCTGGCGCTTTGAACAATATTGGGGTTATCTATCTAAATCATGGGGATCCTTCCTGCACAGCTTCAAAAGAAGAGTGCCTTAGGGCAGGTGTTGAAAGGGCTTTAAGCTACTACCACAAGAGTTTAAAGATATGGGAGGAAATAGGTGATAGAGAAGGCGTAGCTTACTCTCTGAAGAATATTGGGGATATCTATCTCGATAATGGTGATGTAAGCGGGGCCAAAGAATATGCAAAACAGTCAATGCAACTGGCCAAAGATTTGGGTTTTCCGGAAATCATTAGAAATGCTGCACAACTTCTTACAAAAATCCATAAAAAACAAGGTAAAGACAAAGAAGCCCTTGCAAGCTATGAACTCTTCATTCAAATGCGAGACAGTATCAAAAACGAGGAAACTCAAAAGGCTTCCATTCGCCAGCAAACCAAGTACGAGTTTGAGAAAGCCCAGCTTGTAAAGGAACAAGAAGAAAAAGAGAAGGCTCGCCTTGTAGCTGAAGTAACAGGCAGAAGGGACAATCTTCAATACTCTGTGATCCTAATTGCTTTGCTGGTGTTGTTCGGTGGGGTGTTGTCGCTTGGGTTCGTAAAGGTAAGTGTGAGAATGGCTGAAGGAATCATCTTCTTCTCTTTCCTTATCCTATTTGAGTTCTTGCTGGTATTGGCAGACCCTTACATTGAAGGTTGGTCTGGGGGAGCGCCGGGATTCAAACTGCTTTTTAATGCAGGTATTGCGGCGTTGATCTTTCCTATGCATGCCTTCTTTGAGAGTAAAATGAAAGGGAGATTGGTGAGACGGGATGCGGTATAGGTGGTGTTAGGTGTTAACATCTGGCAACACATAAATACGTTTACCAATGGTACTTGGTATTGTAGACCTCATTAATGGATAAAAGCAATATCTTTAATCTATAAATTCATGAAATCGAAATTCCAGGACACGCAACACGTTGGGAATGGCAATAGAATAACCCAGACTACCTTTACATCCTTTATTTAGGCCCGTTCAATAAATTTTGATTTCAAAGGGGTGTGGTAAAGCATATTTTGGCTCTAGCATGAAAAATTTATATCTCTTCTTGTTGATAGTATTGTCCCCTTGTACAACACTATTTGGTCAACAACCTCCTGGTGCTGGTTTGGATAACTGGACCATTGACACCTTATTTTTAAATCCCAATATCTGGCAATCCTCCAATGGCGAAGTTGAACCAGGACTTTGGGATACGACGGCAGTAACTTATTCCTTCGATAAGGTATCTGGCACATTTTCAGTTAGGTTAGAGACATTTATTAATGGGCCAGATACTGCCACTAACTATTTGTTGTTGGGCGATTGGGGGCATTGGGGCAATCTAAGTGAAGCAAAAGGAAATGGGGTGGCATATGCCGGTGGGAAGTCGGATACCCTGGCTGGATGGTGGAAATATAATATTTCAGTGGGGGACACAGGCTACCTCATAGCTAAGATTACTTCTGGGGGAGTACCAGTGGATACGAGCCTTCCACAGGGCATGTATATTTGGCCGATTACCGGCACTCAAAGTACGTGGACCCGTTTCGCGTTTCCTGTAAATGATAGTATGCTCACCATTGACAGCCTGCTCATGGCGGTAACGTCTAGCAATACATTTGACAAACAAAATGAGACCCCCTTCGATGGATCGTGGATCATGTTGGATGATTTGGAATTTACATCATCYGACACSGCYGTTGTACCTGATATAATTCCAAATGCTGGTTTTGAGGACTGGCATGACTTGATAGTACAAGATCCTGATGGTTGGGTCACGAAAAATTATTGGGTCTCCGATCTTGGCCTTGCTTCCGTTAGCAGGGGTACTGACGTGCAAAATGGATTGTATGCAGCTGAATTAACCAATTATACAATTACTCAATGGGCTGGAGATACCGTAATGGCCCGCTTACAATCTTCAGACTTATCCTGGGATTCTTTTGGGGCGCATGGTGGGTGGCCTTATGCAGATGAGCCCGGTGAGTTTTCATTCTGGTATAAGTATTTACCGGTGGGTCAGGACACGGCTTATGCCAATATACAATTTACCCAGGGGGGGACCATTGTGGGTTCGGCGGAGCAGAAAATTTATGGTACTYAAAWTANNTWKGMGNAAATNACAATGAACACAAATATTACCAGCATACCGGATACGATGGCAATTTGGTTTGATGCCGGACAATTTCCAGTTACGCGTCTGATTATAGACCAATTAGTGCTGTCATCATTTGTAGGAGAAAAAGAGGACATACGTGGTTTAAGCAGTATTTCACTGTACCCAAATCCAGGTAATAATATGGTCAACATTGACATTAATGCTATTACAAACACGAGGTTGACCTTGAAGGTTTTTAACGCGTTGGGTCAAATTATGGTGAACAGAGRAATAAGCGGCGGCAGTTCCAYTGTCAAATTGAATGTTTCAGAATTGACAAGCGGGCAATACCTTATTGTGATCGAAGATGTAAATGCATCAGATGTCTATACTAAACAGTTGATCATTCACTAGTATTCCCCGTTTTTATCTCATCCGGTTATTTCTTSGTAATCCCGAAGTGCTTTCTGCACAATGACTTAGCTTAGAGGAATTATATTCTTGAATTGGATTTTTTATGCAAAAGTTCAGTCGGATGTAATGTACCTTTTGAAGATGAAAAATTCATTGGCAATATTCCTTTTTCTTCTGGGCCACTTTGTGTTTTATACGCCCAAAGCCCAAGCTAATTCCGCTATTGATGCTTCCACTATAGCTTCAGCTAAGTTGGACTCCTTGACGGTCCTTTTAGAATCAAGTCCAGAGGATCAAGATAGAACCGCGACCATTTACAACAATCTGGGCACGCAATATAAATTGCAGGGCAGGTATAACCTGGCATTGGCCTGCTATTCCAATGCGCTTGAAATAGACAGGGAAAGGGGCGATTCTCTAAGCGTTGCGCGGAATATAATTGGTATCGGCGTTGTTTGCGATCATCAGGCAAGGTATGCGGATGCCYTGGACTATTTTTTCAAAGCKCTGAAATTATATGAAGATGCAGCTAAAARGGGAGAGCAGGAAGGWAGCATAGGCATCGCTAAAGCYCACGGAAATATTGGGGTCAATTATAACTATCAGCAAAGGTATGATCTGGCAATTGAACATTTCACCAAATCATTGGAGATCAAGAGGCAGTTTGACCTTCAAGACGGAATGGCCATTTCATACTCAAATTTGGCGGGTTCGTACTTTGGACTTGGTAGCTACTCAAAAGCAAGAGAATACTACGAAAAGTCAATGGAGATAGCTGTGAAATTGGGAAATCAGCGGGGAATAAGCATAAATTTCATCAAGCTCGGAGAAGTTTGTACACGCGAGAGCGAATATGATGAAGCGATGAAGTATTATTTATCGGCTCTCGAAATTCAAGAAAAAACAGGGGATAGAAAAATGATGTCCAATAGCCTGAATGGCATGGCCGATCTATTGATAAGGCAGGGTGAAACCGAAAAGGCCATCAGATACCTGGAAAAGGGATTGTCGATTGCAAAAGAGCTGGGAGCAAAAAAGGAAATTAAAGACGGGTTTTATGGACTTTCCGAGGCCTATATACAGAAAGGTGATTATCAGAATGCTTATAAATATCACAGTCAATATGCAGAACTGAAAGACAGCATTTTTACAGAGGAAAGCGCACAAAAATTGGCTGAAATGCAGGCACTGTTTGATTCGGAGAAAAGGGAAAGAAAAATTGAAACACTTACAAAGGACCAAAGACTCAAGGATGCGGAGATAGAATTCAGAAATGCTGTGATTATTGGCATTATTCTCATTTTGGGACTGGTGTTTTTAGTGTACAATCGCTATAAAGCAAAACAAAAAATAGCGATGGACAAGCAAATGGCCGATATCAGGCAAAAATCGCTGATCGGGCTGATGAATCCCCATTTTACGTTTAATTCACTACAGTCCATTCAGAATGTGGTGATTAAGAAAGACGTTGTAGCTACCAATTCTTTTATATCCAAGTTTGCCGATCTGATGCGAATGACATTGGAGTATTCGCAAAAAGACACAATACCACTTTCAGAAGAATTGCTATTTCTTGGGCATTATATCGATTTGGAAGTACTGCGATTCGAAGGAAAATTTAAGTACAACCTCAATTTAGATCCATCGATTGATGGAGATCTTGTTAGGATTCCCCCTATGCTCATACAGCCATTTGTAGAGAATGCGATCAACCATGGAATACTGCATAAATCTTCTAGCGGTAAGATCGATATCAGTATTACAAAAGTCAACGCTTCTATTCTCTGCACTGTAGAAGATGATGGTATCGGAAGAAAGAAAGCTGAAGAACTCGGAAATGAGAAGCAAAAAAAGCATCGCTCCTTTGGAATTAAATTGACTGAGGAACGGTTGAAACTTTTAAGACTAGGGGGAAGGGCTAAAATAGGATTTGAAATAACGGATCTGATTGATGAGAACAAGGTGGCAAGGGGAACAAAAGTGGAAATTACCATTCCTGTTGAGCTGATCTAGAAATTATAACTTTAGCAAATGATAAAGGCCATCGTAATCGATGACGAAAAGAACAGCAGGGAATACATCGAAACTGTATTACAGGATTATTGTCCGGATGTTGAAGTTGTCGGATCGGCGGATTCTGTAGCAACTGGAATTGAAGTGATCAAAGAGCATGGTCCTGATCTGATCTTTTTAGATATTCAAATGCCGGGGGGTAGTGGATTTGAGCTTTTGGAAAAATTTCCTCAACCTGCTTTTGATCTTATATTTATAACTGCTTACGACCATTATGCCATCAAGGCCTTTGAATTCTCGGCTCTTGATTATTTATTGAAACCTATTGATATTGCCAGATTACAAGAGGCCGTTGGGAAAATTATAAAAAAGAAAGATCAGGGAAAGAAGCAGGAAAAGTTTGAAGTTCTAATAGAAAATCTCAAGAACGTAAGCAATCAGTTCGACAAAATAATGCTTCCGAATATGGAGGGCTTTACCGCTGTAGAGGTCAGAGAAATTATTCGATGTGAAGGAGATGAGAATTACACCAAACTTTTCCTAATGGATGGCGGCAAGATTCTCGTCAGTAAAACCCTCAAGGAACTGGAAAATCTACTTGAAGACTTCAACTTTTGCCGAATTCATAAATCCCATTTGATTAATCTGAACAACGTAAAGAGCTATGCAAAAGGCCGTGGTGGTTATGTCGTCATGGCCGATGATGCCAAAGTTGATGTTTCCAGGAATAAAAAGAAGGAGTTAATAGAGAAATTCCATCTATTGGGGCCAAAGCAATGATCTGGTGTTATCCCTAAAATAACCCAAACTACCCGTTTACCTTCCATTTCAGCCCTTTCAATTATCCCATCTTGTTAGAGTAATTGGTACGCAGTACTTTCTTGCTATGAATAATTGCGTTTTTCCAGCTAAAAATTAAGTATCCGATCATGAAAAAAAAGATAGCAATGGTATTATTTCAATCTCTGCTGTTTGTCATCAATATCAATGGCCAAAACTTAGAATGGGCTAGCACCATAGGGGGCTATAGTAGCCAAAGCACTACGGATGTCGCTGGTAATTTAATTGTGGCGGGACAATTCGAGCAAGGAGTTGACTTCGACCCCGGTATTGACACAGCACTCCTGGGAGCTTGGGGTGGCAATCATGACATATTTGTCGCTAAATATGATGTTAATGGGAATTACCTCTGGGCAATAAGCATAAGGGGCCTTGCTCATGAATTTATTTCATCGATTACGACTGACAAATCAAGTAATATTCTTGTGACTGGATCCTTTGAATATGAAGTGGACTTCGATCCGGGACCTGATACTGCATATCTTGAACCATTGAGCTGGGGGTATGCTATGTTTATAGCCAAGTACGATTCCAATGGAAACTACATCTGGGCAATAAGTATTGATACCGTAGTAGGGACATCCATCACCACCAATGGTTGCAGTGACATTTTTGCGACAGGTTATAGTTCTGAAGGTATTTATTTCGCCAAATATGATGCTGATGGGAACCCCATTTGGGCGAAAAACACCAGTTACTTCTCTGATTCGGTTACCTATAGTAGCAGAAGCGTATCCATTGCAGTGGATAACTCAAACAATGTGTTGATAACAGGCTATTTTTCAGACACAGTTGATTTTGACCCAGGTTCAGGAATCGCGATGCTCATCTCAGACAGCTTATCTGATATCTTCTTTGCGAAATATGATGCCAATGGAGACTATATGTGGGCAAAGAGCATCGGAGTTTCCTGGTATGGTGATGCTAAATCTATTATATCTGATGCATCTGGTGATGTGCTCATTACCGGTGCGTTTTACGGCACAGCTGATTTCGATCMTGATACGGGAGTAGCTAACCTCACTTCTAAAGGCTATTCAGATATTTTTCTCGCGAAATACGATGCAAACGGGAACTACTTGTGGGCCAATAGTATGGGCGGTGCAAGTCCATTGTGGGGTGAGAAAGGRTACGGAATAGCCGTTGACGCAGGGGGCGAGATCTATGTTACAGGATCTTTTTTAGACACAGCMGACTTTGATCCGGGTTTGGAAACTGCAAACCTTATCTCAATTCAAGAGCAGGATGTCTTTATCGCGAAATACGATCTCGATGGAAACTACATTTGGGCAAAGAGTATAGGGAGTTTGTACAATGATGCTGGCTACTCAATTAGCATAGATAATACAGGCAACCTATTGACAACAGGCACTTTTCAAAACTCAGCAGATTTTGACCTGGACTCGGGAATCTTCTATGTCACCGCAAATGGACCAGGCATCTATCTTGCTAAGTATAGTCAGGATGATTTTACATCAACAAAAGGGATAGTCTACTTGCGGGATATTGAGATTAACGTATATCCCAATCCTTCCAATGGCCGGATCACTATTGAGATTGATAATCCTTATCGGGGAAAAGCGGAGCTGAAAGTCATGAATATCTTAGGGGAATTCGTTTATCAGGAGCATTTTGAACAATCGGAAACACAAAGGATGGTGAACCTGTCTTACATCGTGCCGGGAATCTATTTTGTTCAGTTGGAAACACAAGATGGAGTCGATTTGAAAAAAATAATCATACAGTAGAATCAAACCTATTGGAAATGAAAACGACCAAACACAAGATACTAATAGCTTCAATCCCTTTCCTCATTTTCACCAATCATATCATTGCTCAAGACTTCGGATGGGTCAACAGCATAGGGGGAACGACCGACGATGAGTGTAATAATATTGGTGTTGATGGCGACGGGAATGTTTACGTGAGCGGATATTTTGAGGGTGTTGTCGATTTCGATCCAGGCACAGGCGAGGCTAACCTAACTTCGCTTGGTTCGAAYGACCTCTTTTTTGCCAAATATGACCAATCCGGAAATTACATATGGGCTCAGCGTATTGGAAGTATGATACAAGACGATAATTACAGCATGGTGGTTGATGAAGGCGGGCACGTGTATATTACTGGAAACATACAGGGTGCCGCAGACTTTGATCCAGGCCCCAACACGGCATATCTAATAGGCGGTTCTTTTTTCGCTAAGTACGATTCTTCAGGAAACTATGTGTGGGTAAAAGGCATTTTTGGGAGTTATCCAAGGAGTATAACGGTAGATGCGAGCGGAAATGTATACCTGACTGGAGCTTTTTCCGGGACAACCGACTTTGACCCTGACACCGGAGCAGCTAACTTGTCTACGACTGGTTCCAGTGATGTGTTTTTTGCCAAATATGATTTGTCSGGCAATTACATTTGGGCAAAAAGCATARACTGCMTGGGTTCTTCCATCGCTTTTGATATWGAGGTGRATACACAGGGGGATGTTTATATAGCGGGRTATTTCAGCGAATCAGCTGATTTTGACCCAGGCCCGGACACGGCCAGCCTCACTTCAACACCGGTCAGTTTTACTACTTCTCCAGATGCTTTCTTTGCCAAATATGATTCCCTGGGAAATTACATCTGGGCAAAAAACATTGGAGGTTCAGGATATGATGGTGCTCGRGACATTGCTGTTGACGCTTTGGGAAATATCTATTTGACCGGATATTATAATGACAATGCCGACTTTGATCCAGATACGGGGTTTGTAAGCATATCATCTTGGGGAGGGACTTTTGTAGCCAAATATGATCCATGGGGCAATTACCTCTGGGCAACAGGCATGGGCGATGGACACGGTGGTGGTAGTACCAATATAGCAGTTGATATGGAGGGAAATGTTTATGTAACCGGCTCTTATTATTACTTTGTATCATACATCATTTTTGCCAAATATAGCTCCACGGGAGAATTCCTTTGGGAGAAGTATATCTCTGGTGCAGCTCACTACTTTGGCAACAGCATGATCCTTGACAACAATGGAAACATCTATCTGGCTGGATATTTTGATGGTACGGCTGACTTTGACCCAGGTCAAGGCACGGAAGATCTCACTTCCGTTGGTGAGAAAGATGTCTTTTTTGGTAAATATTCTTTATCCGTTATAAGTGGTTTTACAGAAAAGAACTTTGATTTAGGTATTTCCATTTACCCCAACCCATCAACTGGTCAAATCACAATTGAAATTAATTCTGCATTACAAGAACCAGCGGTGCTGCAGTTTATTGATCTTTTTGGACGTGAGATATACAGTGAATCATTACCCGTCATTCATAGTAACTATCAGAAAAAATTGGATTTAAGCCGGTTCGCAAAGGGGGTGTATTGTGTGAGGCTGTTAACTGAGAACGGTACCTTTACAAGTAAGATCATTTACCAGTGAAAAGATGTTTTAGAAAAATTTGTTTAAAGTCTTCCTCAATCACACCTTTTTGCCAGAGTAAAATCGTAAAACCATTTACCAATCATATACCAATGAAATAAAAAACCCCCTTCGTCCGATGGACGAGGGGGGTTTTAGTGGGCCCACGGGGACTTGAACCCCGGACCGACGGATTATGAGTCCGGCGCTCTAACCAACTGAGCTATAGGCCCTAAAGAAGTATTTCACTTCAAATCATATTATTTACTGACCTATGCTTCGGCGCTCCCCGCCCGAACGCCCGCCTGACCCATTCGGGCAGGTACCGTTCGGTACGGGCGGGTAACCAAAGAGCTATAGGCCCTGTTTAATGCAAAATTGGAGATTATCGCTCGATGAATAAAAACCACCARGGATATCGTATCTCCGATCAAATTTGCTGCGCAAAAGTAAATCCTTTTTTGGTTTTTTATCCTTTACAGTTTAATTTTTCATCTTTGTTGCCCGGTACATTTTGTTGAGACAAAAATCATGAGCAGATTTGGTGAAGTGAAAAATATAGTCTTTGATCTTGGTGTGGTGCTTTTTGATTTGGATTATAAGTTGACAATAACCGCTTTTGAACAGTTAGGAGTGGTCAATCACCAGGAGCTGTTTTCTGAAGCCGGACAACTACTGCTTTTTGATCAGTTTGAAAGGGGAGAAATCGGCGTGGAGGATTTCATAGGGGGCATGCAATCSAMTTTACCCCRTAAAGTRGATGATCAGYTGATTGTGGATGCCTGGAATGCCATGTTGTTGGGKTTCCCTCAATCYAGCATTGATCTGTTGGTSGCMTTGCGTCCCCAYTACAATCTATACCTCCTTAGCAATACCAATGACCTTCATTTTRCGAGRTTCCATGAGGTTATTMACGAGCAACACGGYCTTRAAGGATTRGAACACTTTTTCTCCGGCYTATACTATTCTCATMAAGTTGGTGCCAGAAAGCCCGAGCCARAATTTTATTTGAACCTAATGGAGCGGGAGGGATTGAKCSCWTCAGAAACMSTRTTCATCGATGACATGMAGAAAAACGTGGCKGGAGCAGATGCGGTGGGAATGRTAGGCYMCCTTCTTGASAAGGGGAGGTCCATAACGGATCTCTTTRATGRGAATAACSGRTTTARGGGATAGRCTRSSMYTTTTCCTGGCAGAGCTCTATAAGCARCCCGTTTGTGCTYYTRGGATGAAAGAAGCACACTARTTTRTTRTCAGNCCCMKYYTTTGNSMCCATCGCCAATAAGTTCRAATCCTTCGCCCACAAGCCGCTCTAYTTCTACCTGKATATYTTCTACTTCAAAKGCAATATGGTGCATTCCYTCACCTCGCTTGTCCAGAAATCGCTTTATGGGACTGTTGTCCGATGYCGCTTCCAGAAGTTCTARTTTGCTTTCTCCTAGCTGGAAGAATGAAGTGTTYACGCCCTCYGACGCAACGAGYTCAGTTTTGTACGGTGCACGGCCAAGCAGCTTTTCGAAACGCGCATTGGCTTCTTCAAGGCTCTTAACCGCAATTCCGATATGTTCAATCTTCAGCATTTAAATGGTGCASCWRYTTGCAGGCRGGTRCCRAATTRRSCTATAGCAAAAGTATAAACAAGAAGCAATTTGGAGAATGAAAGAAAGAATAAGGATTCCTGATTATTTCTTCAAGAACTTACTCATCTGCTTGTCAAAATTGATGTAGTAGGTACCTCGCTTGAGGTTGGTTACATCAAGCTTGGAGCCGAAACCTTTTTTGACGATGTTGCCATAGGCATCATAAATCTCATACATCGTTTCGGCTGAGAACATAATATTGTCTTTTACTTTTTGCGGAGCAAATGTAACAGGGGCAATAGTACGGTCYGTATACTTTACAGATGAAGAATATCGRGGKCGTCTGCTATAATCAACTTGCTTAACCCTRAACTTGTTCTCCCCKGAATGTGGAGTGATCTTRAAAGTATATGCATTGTTGGCCTTCTGACCCTGRCCTTCCTCTTCTCCTACCTTCACCCACTTGTTCCAGCGGAACTGCTCTATAATATAAGGCAATCTGCCAGTTTCATTGTTTGTACTCCAGTTAAGCACCCCTGAATCATCAATTTTCATTAGAATGATATCAAATGTACTCTTTGGYTTTAATACTTCGGGATTGAGAACTTTCGGTTTGCAATCGTCGCCATGCCTGATCTTCACTACGACCTTCGCCCCAATTTCAAGTTGAAATGCRGTGAAGTCTATCTCAAACGCACTGGAGTTAATCTCGTCAGTAGTTACCTGGTCATTGATGGTTACTTCRAAAGTACAGAAGCCAACWCCTGATCCAGCGAAGGGGTTTTGAACGAACAGGTTCTTGCCCTGRTAGTTGCCTTCCAGAATTATYGTRCTCGMAGCTAAGGAAAGGCTAGCTATAAAACCTGTCAATAAAAATGTTAAGAATGTTCTTTTCATAATCTTCGCGATGGCCATAARTGTTCCAACTCTATAAGATTCTTCTGAGGTAAAAKTTTAAATAGCCAARTAAATCAYCGCTAAATTAGGTGCAATAATATGATGTTATTTCAAATATTCCAAATTAAAAGAACATTTGTTTACCTCTAATAATGCCTGCAAAAATAGTCAAAATGACATAATATTTACAGCTTGATAAATTTAATATTTCAATTCATGGCCTTACTTRGATAMCGCCYAGCAAAATAAATACCAATAATGTTGTAAATTAGTTAAAGATGCCTTAATCTTGCACCTTATTACCCCTTAATTTTAGGAGTGATGTATATCAATTGGGGTATYATTTAATTTTGATTATTCGGAATATGAAAAGAGCGTTTTTGGCGGTATTAGTTGCCTCCTTAATATTTACAGCTTGTAAGGACCCTGGCGGTGCCACTTCAACTGAAAAGAGAGTAGCTAAGGGTGACAGAGAGTATGGTGGAGCTTTCAAGGTAAATGAGCGAGACGAGTTTCAAACGCTATTTCCTTACTCTATTATAGAYGCGGTRTCGCATCGTATAGCAGGKCAGATCTACGAGGGCTTGATCAAGCTSAAYACAAAGGAYCTATCCATTAAGCCAAGCATWGCCGAATCCTGGGAGRTAGACGMGACRGGAACGATCTATACTTTTCACTTAAAGAAGGGGGTGATGTTCCATGATGAYTCTTGTTTCCCTGATGGGAAAGGACGAGAGGTAAAGGCGCAGGACTTCAAATATTCTTTTGAATTGCTTTGTACAAAATTAATTAATGATACGATTGAYAACCTGATGTTTGAAAGAACATTTAAGGATAAAGTTGTCGGTGCCAATGATTTCCATTCAGCGGGAGCAGGGGAGGTAACAGGCATTAAGGTGGTCGATGATTATACGCTGTCGATCACTCTGGTTCAGGCCAGCTCTTCTTTTATMTATATAATGGCATACCCTGCAGCTTCGGTTGTAGCTAAGGAAGCRGTTGACGCATACGGAGCCGGCTTAATTATTGGATCCGGGCCATTTATGTTCTCTGAGTTTTTAGAGGATAATGATGAATTAACCGGAGAACCTATTGAGAAGTTAGTGCTGATCAGGAACCCTAARTATCATACRGTGGATAGCTTYGGGAACCAATTGCCTTACCTGGATTCAGTTGTGATMTCCTTTTACAATTCGCAGAAGAGAGAATTGGCTTTGTTTCAGGACAAAGAACTGGACATGATYCTGGGYTTACCRGCAGAGTCAGTAAGAGATATAGTRGARCAGCAGATTGCCTACTTYGAGAAAAAGCCTCCTATCTTTATTCTGGAGCGCTCAGCGGATATGTCGACTCAGTTTTACGAGTTCAACTTAACAAATCCTCTATTCGGTGAAGGAGAAAATGGTTTGAAAGTTCGACAAGCGATCTCRTATGCGATTGAYCGKGAGAAGATTATTGAGAAGGTGCTTAGCGGAGAAGCMTATGGMCCYGGTATTCATGGTATAACACCTCCTTCTTTCAGGGAATACGATAATTCTAAAGTTGAAGGYTATACGTATGATCCTGAGAAAGCAAGGGCRCTATTGGCGTCAGCAGGTTATCCCAATGGAGARGAMTTCCCGACGATTAAGCTTGAGCTGAATAGYGGRGGCTTCAGAAACACCAGYGTTGCGTTCGAGATACAAAAGCAAATGAGTAATGTCTTRAAYATMAATCTTGARCTGGAGATCGTTCCTATGTCCAGGTTGTTGGAAGATAGAAAGTATGCAAGAGGTGACTTGTTTCGATCAGGCTGGATTGCCGATTATCCAAGTCCTGAGAACTTCTTGTTGTTAATGTATGGAAAGAACGTACCTGATGATATAGAAGAAGCTTCAATTCTCAATACCCCAAGGTATAGGAACGATGCTTTTGATGAGTTGTTTATGCAGGGTGTTACTGGTGATTCTCTGGAGCAACGGTATGCAGCATTTGCTGAAGCTGAGCAACTCATGATGAATGATGCGCCAATTGTGGTGTTGTGGTATGATGAGCAATACAGGTTGGTTCAAGCCAATATCCAGAACTTCAAGATCAATGCAATGCACTATAGAGATTATTCTGAGGTGTATTTCCAGGAACCTAGGGTAGAACCTCAGGATAAAGCWGCTGCTGGTTCTAATTGATCCTATAAAGAATTGTCAAAACCTCAATCATTTGATTGGGGYTTTTTTATGCCCTGTTGAAWGAYAAGCGCTGYCCTTTAAYAGATTCRTCAAAYGYGAATGACTCACMGGARCTGTYGTCAATCCGATARACCARGTGCCCATTTACGAATGTGTGCGTAACAGWTGAACTGAATCGMTCGCCTTCAAAKGGTGACCAYTGGCACTTTGAAGTAATGTTGGATTGATCTACGGTCCAGGCCCTGTTTAGGTCRACAATGGCCAAATCTGCCTGATATCCCTCACGMACAAATCCCCTATCTTCTATGTCGAAGAGTATTGCAGGAGCGTGACACATCTTGTTCACGATTGTTTCCAGGCTTATTTTCCCCAGATGAAAGAGTTCCAGCATCGCAACAATACCGTGTTGCAGAAGCGGTCCTCCTGACGGAGCTTCTAAATAARGTTGGTTCTTTTCGTCCCTGGTATGGGGYGCATGATCTGTWGCGATYACATCGATTACATCYGATATTACCGCTTCAAGAACYGCCTCCCGATCCTTCAAAGACTTTATTGCCGGGTTCCATTTTATAARRCTACCCYTGGAMTCRTAGTCCTGGTCATTGAACCATAGGTGATGAATGCAGGCCTCGGCCGTGATCCTCTTTTCGGAAAGCGCTTGCTGGTCTGAGAACAGAGAGAGTTCACGTTGAGTGGAGATATGGAGTACGTGCAAACGGGAATCGTATTTCTTCGCCAGCGACACTGCTTTGGAGGAGGAGAGGTAACATGCCTCTTCACTTCTGATTAATGGGTGTGCAGACATCGGAATATTATCTCCATACTTTTGGCGGTAAAGGGCCAAATTGGCTTTAATAGTTGCCTCATCCTCACAGTGAGTGGCTATYAGCATATTRCACTYRGCAAATATYTGTTCCAGKGCTTGCTCATTATCCACCARCATGTTCCCCGTTGARGAMCCCATAAAGATCTTTATTCCACAYACCGACTTTGGGTCAGTGCGAAGCACCTCTTYSAGGTTGTTGTTTGAGGCTCCGAGATAAAATGAATAGTTAGCCAGAGAATTGTTTGCGGCTATCTYGTATTTTTCTTCCAATATTTCTTGCGTTAAGGCATTTGGTATTGTATTGGGCATTTCCATGTAGGATGTAACGCCACCCGCAACTGCAGACYTKGATTCAGAGTATATATCCGCCTTGTGYGTCAATCCWGGTTCCCGGAAATGGACTTGATCGTCAATGGCACCGGGRAAKAYGTAYTGGTTTTGCGCRTCAATAACCTGCRCATCTTCAATAACYCGCAGGACTTCGGAATTGCTYCGGTCAATTTTGACGATCCTYCCCTCCTGRATRAGTATGTCGGCCTGAAAAATGGATCCCTCATTAACTATGGAGCCATTGATGATTAGCGTTTTGTTCTTCATCATTGCGTTGCGAATACGAATCTGTACGAATTTACGAATGAATACTCTGATACATTTGGAAATTCAACAGCAGCTAAACAATGGGGAAAGCCTGAATATTATGCCCTCAGTTTATTTTAACTCCATTCGTAAATTCGTATCAATTCGTATTCGTACTTAAATAGTAAAATCCTTAATATGATTCTGGTTTATTTAGTGAAAAAGCTATTCCACTTCATTTGGATAACTCCAAAGAGCGCTTCTTTGATGATATTGCTGCTCATTTTTGACTCACCCTCCTGGCGATCCGTAAAGATGATATCCACTTCCTTTAATTTGAATCCCAACTTATAGCTGGTGAATTTCATCTCGATCTGAAATGCATAACCCATAAACTTGATCTTGTCAAGATCTATGGTTTCAAGAACTACCCGCCGATAGCATTTGAATCCAGCGGTAGTATCCTGAATMTTCATCCTTGTRATGAACCTCACATACATGGAAGCACAATAGGATAAGAGCACCCGTCCCATAGGCCAGTTAACTACATTGACACCTTTGATATACCTGGAACCAATTGCCAGGTCAGCGCCTCCATTGGCACAGGCTTCATGCAACCTTTCTAAATCTCGGGGATTGTGCGAAAAGTCAGCGTCCATTTCAAAGATAAACTGATAGTCAAGCGCCAGGGCCCATTTAAAGCCATGAATATAGGCGGTTCCGAGTCCAAGCTTACCAGCGCGCTCCTGAATGTGAAGCTTTTCGGCAAATTCGCTTTGCAGACCTTGTACAATGGCCCCTGTTCCATCAGGTGAGCCATCGTCAACAATAAGAACGTGAAACTCCTTTTGGAGTGAGAAAACCTCTCGAATGATCCTCTCGATGTTTTCCTTCTCGTTATAGGTAGGAATTATGACCAGTCCATCTGCCACAACAGGAGGTTTTATTAACTTTGAAAATGCTTCATATTCGACCCAATAACGCAGAGACCAAGCAGCATATTATGATGTAAAGATACTATTTGGTCAATTAAGCGGATAGTGCACCCGTTTTAATCTCCTCAACCACCGAAGGGTCCAGAAGCGTGCTAATATCTCCGAGTTTATCAGATTCTCCTTCAGCGATTTTCCGCAGGATCCTTCTCATTATTTTCCCGGATCGKGTTTTCGGAAGGCCRTTCACAAATTGAATCTGATCCGGTTTCGCAATGGGGCCAATAATTTCAGTTACCTTCTTKAGAATTTCCGTCCGCATTATATCATCATTGGTATCAGARCTATGGCATATCACATAGGCATATATGCCCTGGCCTTTAATCTCATGAGGGTAGCCCACTACCGCTGTTTCTACAACGTTTTCATGTTCGTCAATGGCATCTTCTATTTCAGCAGTCCCCAGTCTGTGTCCGGATACATTAATCACATCGTCAACTCTTCCGGTAATTCGGTAGAGGCCATCCTCATCTCTTTTACAGCCATCTCCGGTGAAATATAGATTTTTATAAGTGCTGAAATACGTTTGCCTGCACCGTTCATGATCTCCGTACGTTGTTCGTATAATGGATGGCCAGGGAAACTTCATGCATAAATTTCCTTCCACGCCATTACCTTCTATTTCCTTTCCTTCATTGTCGACCAGSACCGGCTGAAYCCCRGGAAGCGGYAATGTRGCRTARCTGGGYTTAAGCCTGGTATGGCCGGCTAATGGRGAAATCAAAATTCCACCRGTTTCKGTTTGCCACCAGGTATCGACRATGGGGCAGTTTTTATTACCCACCTTTTCATTATACCAKTGCCAGGCTTCTTCGTTAATTGGTTCACCCACAGTTCCCAATACTTTCAGGCTGCTCATATCATGCCCGGTTACGAATTCATCGCCACATGCTTGTAAGGCGCGTATTGCTGTTGGTGCAGTGTAAAATATATTCACTTTGTGCTTAGCCACGATTTCCCAAAATCTACCGGCATCCGGCCARGTAGGCACTCCTTCGAACATAATAGACGTTGCGCCACTCAATAGCGGGCCATAGATTATGTATGAATGGCCTGTGATCCATCCAATATCCGCKGTGCACCAATAAATATCACCTTCCTCATATTGGAATACATTCTTGAAGGAGTATTCGGCATACACCATGTAACCACCTGTGGTATGAACAACGCCTTTGGGTTTACCRGTAGATCCCGARGTGTACAAGATGAAGAGCATGTCTTCAGCATCCATCTCCGTAGGTGAACATTCTGCAGAGCTGYYYAAKATCTCSTCATGCCACCAAACATCTCTTCCCTGCTCCATATTTATAGATTCGCCAGTTCTTTTGAGGACAATTACCCGGCTGATTGTTGGACAGGATTTCATTGCTTCATCTACAATGGGCTTCAGTGAGATRGATTTTGCCCCTCGATAGGCWCCATCAGATGTAAGYACAATACTGCATCCACAGTCCTGAATCCTATCAGCAAGYGCTTTGGCTGAGAAGCCTGCAAAGACTACTGAATGAATTGCACCTATGCGCGCGCAGGCCAGTACYGCGACTGCCAGTTCAGGCACCATSGGCATGTAAATRCAAATCCGGTCCCCTTTTTCSGCACCGTTTTTCTTAAGCATGTTTGCGGTTTTGCAAACCTGCTCGTGAAGCTGTGAATAGGTCAGCCTGACCGTTTCTTCTTTTGGGTCATTGGGCTCCCATAATATGGCTACCTGTTCTCCGCGTTGCTGGAGGTGACGGTCAAGGCAGTTGGATGTAATGTTTAATTTCCCGTTTTGAAACCACTGTATGCTGGGTTCTTCAAAGTTCCATTCCAGCACATTATCCCAAGGCTTAATCCACTCAAAAGATTGTGCCTTCTCGGCCCAAAACGATTCGGGGTCTTCAACACTTCTTTGATATTCGGAAAGATACTCCTGAAATGAGTTTATTTTATCGGACATATCTATAGCTTATTTATGTGTTTTAGAAAGAATGGAAATGATGCTGTATTGAACGAATGAGCCAATGACTATTCGTCATCATCGTCATCGTCAACTGGAACAGAAATAAGCTCAAAGGGAATATCTACCATRGTTTGGTATTCTTCCCCTGATTCCAACAAGGCTTCATCATCTTCTTCGTAGTACCAATGAACAACCATATCATGCCCCATTTTGTGAACATTTTCCAGTCTYTTGAACAAATCCAGAATCGACTTTGAAGAACTGGTATTGTAATACTCCACAAAGATCTCTACCGTTGTATAMGGTTGTGGGCTCTGACCGTATTCTTCAATCCACTGGTGTAATGGTTTGTAAAAYTCTACGGTATGCTCRGGAATTGACCTTCCTTTCAAAGAAAGGTGYCCTTTTTCMGCATCRAASMTYACCTCYGGKGTTTTAGMAGTTGATGTTARCWGAATTGRYTCCATCTNTYMRGWWWAATAYKWTTRMWCKAAAGTAYWRAARCAAATWAASGYAAAAAACTTTAACTCTGCAATTTTTTCTTGACCGACACTTCTTCGTATCCCTCCACGACATCTCCTACCATAATATCGTTGAAATTCTCGATGTTCAAACCACATTCGTATCCGCTCGCTACCTCCTTAACATTGTCCTTAAATCTCTTGAGCGAACCAAGTGCTCCCGTATGCACCACAATACCATCTCTGATAACCCTTACCTTGGTGTTTCGGGTGATTTTGCCATCTTTTACCATGCAACCTGCGATAGTTCCGACCTTGGTGATCTTAAAGACTTCCCGGATCTCAACATTGCATACGATCTTCTCCTCAATGGTAGGCTCCAGAAGACCCTCCATCGCATCTTTAATCTCATTGATTGCATCGTAAATAACCGAGTATAATCGAATGTCAATTTGTTCCTGCTCCGCAAGTTTTCGGGCAACACTTGATGGTCTTACCTGGAAACCAACAATGATAGCGTTCGATGCTGATGCMAGGAGTACATCTGATTCAATAATTTGACCAACCGACTTATGAATAATATTGAGCTGGATCTGCTCGGTAGACAACTTTTGCATAGAATCCGTTAAGGCTTCAATAGATCCGTCAACATCACCTTTAATTATGATATTCAACTCTTTAAAATCTCCAATGGCGATTCGTCTTCCAATCTCATCAAGTGTGATGTGTTTCTGCGTTCTTACACCTTGCTCCCTTTGAAGCTGCATACGTCTTGCGGCAATTTCCTTAGCCTCCTTTTCGTCAGCGAGTACATTGAAGAGATCACCAGATTGCGGGGCGCCATTGAGTCCAAGCAAAACAACGGGTGTGGCTGGACCACAGTCGGTGATCTTCTCCCCTTGCTCGTTAAATAGCGCCTTTACCCGACCGCTGTAAGAACCTGCAACAAGCACATCACCAACTTTCAATGTGCCATTTTGGACCAGTACGGTTGAGATGTATCCTTTTCCTTTATCCAARGAGGATTCAATTACAGTACCATCTGCTGCCCKGTTGGGGTTGGCTTTGAGTTCAAGAATTTCAGCTTCAAGAACCACCTTTTCCAGCAGTTCCTCCACATTTGTTCCYTGCTTAGCTGAAATGTCTTGACTTTGATACTTGCCACCCCASTCTTCCACAAGTATRTTCATGCCGGATAACTCCTCTTTGATCTTATCAGSATTTGCACCGGGCTTGTCAATCTTGTTGATTGCAATTACRATTGGAACGTCAGCTGCCTGTGCGTGATTGATAGCCTCCACCGTTTGGGGCATAATATTATCATCCGCRGCAATAATAATTATTACYACATCCGTCACTTTAGCACCTCGGGCACGCATCGCCGTAAAGGCTTCGTGACCAGGAGTATCAAGAAAAGTGATCTGTTTCCCACTATCCAGACGTACCTCATACGCSCCAATATGTTGGGTGATYCCTCCAGCTTCCGTGTCAATCACATTGGCTTTTCGAATATAATCAAGAAGGGATGTTTTACCATGGTCAACATGGCCCATTACKGTTACGATCGGAGGACGATCCTCCAGGTCRCTTTCATCGTCTWCYTCTTTTGAAATTTCGTCTGATACATCCGCGCTTACAAAGTTGAGCTTRTAGCCAAATTCTTCCGCCACTATTGAAATTGTCTCGGCATCCAGGCGTTGGTTGATGGACACAAATAATCCCAACTCCATGCAAGAGGATATAACGTCGTTAACAGGAACGCCCATCATCGTGCTCAACTCATTAGCCGACACAAATTCTGTGACCGTCAAGGTCTTTTTTCCCTCTTCTTCAATCTCAAGATCCTTGTCTCTMGCATCACTGACAGCATCTCTCTTTTGCCTTCTGTATTTTACGGATTTCGATTTGGATGAGTCACTCAGTCTCGAAAGCGTTTCCTTAATCTGCTTTTGAATATCCTCTTCACTAGGTGCTTCCTTACCGCCCCTTTTAGCACTGGGTTTTGCCGGAACGCTTTCTGTTTTTATTCTCCTCCGCTTTTTCTTGCCCCTAACGTTGTCAGATGATGAAGCAACCAGTTTCTTCTTGTCATCCCGTTCTATCTTCTTAGGTAGCACAATAGCTCCAACAACCTTTGGGGCCGAGAGTTTTTCAGGCTTCCCCTTGATTACTTCGTCTTCACTGTCTGGTTTTTTCGCAGGTTTATCCTCTGAAGATTTGGTTTCACTTTTGTCGGTTTCATCTGGTTTTTTATCCTCTTCTTCTTTTTCTTCTTTTTCTTCTTTTTCGCCTTCTTTCTTGCTCCGCTTTTTGTCCTTGGTAATATCTATCTTGCCGACAATCTGGACCGCAACTTTTTTCTCGGGTTTCTCTTCCTCTTTCACTTCGGTCAAAGGTGAAGACTGTACATCCGTGACAATAAGATCCTCAGCCTCTTTCGGCGGGGCCGGTTTCTCGGCTTCCGTCATGATAATAGTCTCCTTCTCGGTTTGTTCCAAACCCAGAAGCATAGATTCCTCTTTCACTGCCTTTTCCGCCTGAAATTCATCCAGGAGGAGCTCATAGACATCGCCGGAAATTTTGGAGTTGGGGTTCTTTTCAATTTCGACGCCGCTTTCCTCCAGAAAATCGAATATGGTCGTAATGCCAATATTCAATTCCCGGGCGACTTTACTCAACCTCATTGTCTTTGTTGCCTCTACCATATTCTAGATCAAGCCGTATATGCTATTCGAATTCTGCTTTTAGTACGGACTGCACTTCTTTTACAGTTTCTTCCTCCAAATCTGTTCGCTTCACCAGATCCGCAACACTAAGCTCTAATACGCTCTTCGCTGTGTCACACCCAATCCCCTTGAGTTCCTCCAGTATCCACGGTTCAATTTCATCATCAAATTCCGAGATATTCACATCTTCCGTGTCTACATCATTTACGTCGCGATAAACATCGATTTCATATCCGGTCAGCTTGCCTGCAAGCTTGATGTTAAAGCCGCCTTTGCCGATAGCCAGGGATACTTGATCAGGGTGTAGAAAAACATCTGCCCGTCTCTCATCCTCGTGAATTTTGATCGATGATATTTTTGCAGGGCTTAAAGACCGGCTTATGAACAAAGATGTATTGGTCGTATAGTTTATGACATCAATATTTTCATTTCCCAATTCACGTACAATCCCATGAATCCTGGAGCCTTTCATTCCAACGCAAGCTCCAACCGGATCAATTCTGTCATCATAAGATTCAACCGCCACCTTGGCCCTTTCACCAGGTTCTCGTATAATCTTCTTTACAGTAATGAGGCCATCATAAACTTCAGGYACCTCAACCTCAAAAAGCTTTTCAAGAAATACTGGTGAAGTTCTGGATAACACGATTGAAGGATTGTTATTCACCATCTCCACCTTAAGAACGATAGCCCGAATGGTATCCCCTTTCTTGAAATAGTCGGAAGGTATTTGTTCGCTTTTGGGTAGAACCAATTCATTGSCGTCATCATCAATAATTAACGTTTCGCGCTTCCAGATCTGGTAAACCTCTCCTGTTACTATTGTGCCAACACGGTCTTTGTACTTGGTGTAAATTCCATCATTTTCGAGATCAATAATTCGCGCAATTAAGTTCTGGCGCAGCGACATAATTGCTCTTCGTCCAAAGTCAGCTAATTTAACTTCTTCTGAGACCTCTTCTCCAATTTCAAAATCAGGTTCTATTTTAATAGCGTCGGAATATCCGATTTGGAGACCTGGGTCTTCAAAATCCTTATCCGCAACTATTTCCCTGTTTCTCCACACTTCCAGATCCCCTTTGTCGATGTTGATGATAACATCACAGTTCTCATCGGTTCCGTACTTCCTTTTCAGCAAACCGCGAAAGACATCCTCCAGGATGCTCATCATGGTTTCTCTATCTATGTTTTTGAAATCTTTAAACTCTGAAAACGAGTCTACCAGATTAAGTTCTTCTAATTCACCCATSATRGAAATTTTAATTTNATTCGAATGATTTAATCAGATCGTTATAATGGCCTTTGCCTGTTTGATATTTCCCAATGTAAGCTTATGCAGTARCGGTTCATTTGTTTCTGCTTTCCGCTTTTTAGCCTCTTCCAATAACTCCACATACTCACCATTCACCCTCTTTAATTCCCCAGATAGCTTTAGCCCGTTGTCAACGGTAATTTCCAGCTTCTTTCCGATGAGTTTATTGTACTGTCTCAATAAAACCAAGGGTTGCCCCAGTCCTGCCGAGGTAACTTCCAGTGAAAAGTCCTCTTCATCCCGGTCAAAATGTTGTTCAATAGCTCGATTGACTGATATGCAATCAGTAATAGACACCGTCTTATCGCTGTCTAATATCACTTTGATTCTATTGTTCAGATCCACCGTTACCTCAACTATGTAGAGGTCATCATTATTCAGTGTCTCTTCAACTACATCCCTTATGTTTTTACTGGTGATCATTGTGTTATATTACTTACCATCACTTCTTTAAAATAAAAAGAGGGGATTGTGTCCCCTCATCCTCGTAATAGCGTACATAATCAATGCAAATCTAGTAAATTTGTTTAAATTACACAAGAAGGGTGTAATTTGACATAAGCAAAACCTGGGTAAAATAGCTAGTGTTAGCCCTTGTTATAATTGTTAAATAGTCGCGTATATTTGCCGAAATTCTCATTTAGCATATACTCGCTGTATTGAGATGTTTTGAACCGAAGATCATCATTCCTTTAAACCGTGTTGTGTAGAAGGTATTTGCATATTGTTTTCATCTTGTGCTACTCATTTCTGTGCAGTCAGTCAGTGGCTCAGAGGGGATACATGACGGTAAAGGGGAAGGTTGTATTGAACGAGAAGGGCGTGCAAGGAGCAAAAGTGCTGCTTGTGAAAAATGGCTCTAAAATAGATGAAGCCCTTACCAATTCAGGTGGAAAATACGTGTTCACTGAACTTGGAATTTCACCGGAAGGAGATACCTACATAATTAAGATCTCAAAGCCGGGACATATTACAATCAAGCACTGGGTATCGACTAAAGCGCCAGATGACAGGAAGATCATATTCCCTGATTACGCACCCGAAGTGCAGTTATTCAAAACCGTGAGGGAAGTTGAAAGGGTAAAGGCGCTTTCTGCGATCCTGGATAGACCTATTTCGAAGTTTTCCTACAGTGTTAGCAAAGGCGACTTTGCTGATGACAGGGCATATTTTAGTACCATCAAGGCCCAGGTGAATCAGTTGTTTGCAATTCTGGAAGCTGAAGATAGGGAGAGGAAAAGGTTGCTTGATGAATACAAAGCCAAACAGCTGGCGGAGAAACCAGCCGTTGAGATGATTACGGAGAAGGTGAAAAGCCCTTTTGAAAAGGAGTATGATGAGGCCTTGACCAAGGCGGATAAGTCTTTTGAAAAGAAAAAATACCGCAAGGCGATGACACAGTATAAATCCGTGATGACAATAGTCTCAAAATCGGGGTTGGCGAAATCAGAGCGTGACAAGTTGAAGAAACCCGCAAAAAGAAAGATCTATGAACTGGAAACCATAATGGCTGGCCTTTCGGATGAGGAGATCGACAAGTTAGGGGAGGTTGAAACAGAAGAGGTAGTCAAATTGGAAGAGGAAGCTGAAGAAGATCAATCTGTTGCGGAATCTGCTGAATTAGAGGAAGCCGATGTTGAATTAGAAGAAGATGTTGAAAAGGYGGARGARTTATCKGAGGGGGAGATTGCAAAGATAGAAGCGGAAAGAGCATTGCCCGACGCTATGGAAAAACGTGAACAGATGCTTGAAGAGCGGATGGAAGAGGTAATAGCAAAGCGCAAGGAGAATGTCGAAGTAGCTGCGAAGAAAACYATGGTGTCTAATGCTGCCGTAAAGCAGYATGAAGTGGCCGCAAGCATTGAGAAGAGGGAGGCGGAGGTCAAGAAGAGCAGGAACAAAGAGGTTGCTGCTTTGAGRAATCAGGCCATGATTACRATGATTGCCWATTCGACCAAAAGTTCAGGATTGGAAGTAAAGSARGCGAYACCTAYAACATCATAYGAGGAGCGACCAGCTGATAAGCCTGTGAGGATCCTGGCAAGCACATCSGCKGCAGATAAGGATAAGAAGAACCTGGAAAGGACGGTGGTTATAGTTCATAAGAGGATTAAAGTCGCGGATGCAAAGAAGAAGGTGACCACGRRAAAAAGATCGGTTGCCAAAGAAGAATCCTTCAAACCGAGGAGTATTCAATACAAGGAAGAATCGATGTATAAAACCATTACGAATACGATAATTAAATATCCGATAAAGCAAGACACCCTGCAGCATGTGGATTATCTGTGGGGAGCAAGTTATTATTACATGAATGAAAAGGAGATTGGTGAGGCTGAATACAGGAAGGTTTTGGAGCGGTTAAAGTAAATTATTCTATTATCCGATTAAACATGTWTAGACATATTATATTTAAGATTGGTGCATTTTTGATCATTCCTGCATGGGGGTTTGCTCAAACCATCAGCTTTACCCATTTCGATACGGARGATGGACTGCCSCAAGCTCAGGTGCAAACGATTCAGCARGACTGGRRTGGGAATCTTTGGATTGGCACAATGTCTGGCTTGTCGCAGTACAATGGCAGAACTTTCGCGAACTATACCCGTGGCGATAGTTTGGCAGAAGATTGGATCACGACCTCCTTGATGGATTCAAGGGGSGATTTATGGTTCGGACATTGGGGCGGTGGTGTAACCAAGTATATGTCGGGACCAAAAGYMTTTGTCAATCTTGATTTTGAYATCATATCMCARTTCAACCCTATTACYGYAATATTCGARGACAGCAAGGGAAACTATTGGTTTGGAACAGATGGTGGTGGAGTTTATCGCTATGATGTTGGAAACAACACAATTTTCGTGATTACSGAAGAKGAGAATCTGAAYGGYGATAACGTGATGGGAATATGTGAGGAYCCTGATGGCAATATTTGGATTGGAACAAACCAGGGTATTACAGTTTACCGGARCGAAATGCCMATAAATGACCCGGAKGCRTACAGCTATCTCAATATTGAAAAGGGCCTGATCAACAACGCGATTACCACGTTGAAGCGCGTACATGGGGATGAGATTTGGATAGGAACAGAAGACGCCGGTGTCGTTATCGTCAAGGTGAAGGAGGGACAAGTAATCGGTGAAATAGAGAATATCCGGGATGCGATATCTGTAAATATTACAACGGAAGATGGGTTGGCGTCTAATCAGGTAAGCGTAATCTACGAGGACAGGGAGGGTGTAGTCTGGATAGGTACAAGAGACGCTGGAATAACCAGATATACTCCAAAGAGTGGCGCACGAAACAGTGGGGCTGATTTGGCTTCAGGCTCATTCAAGTCCTTCGGGATGGCCCAGGGACTCAGCTATAATAAGGTAAATGCAATATTCCAGGATAGGGARGGAAATTGCTGGATAGGTACYGAGGTGGGTATCGATCAGTATGTTGGGGAGAAATTCCTCGTTTATGACGATTTGCTTGGAATACCAAGTAATGTKGTATGGAGCGTGTTTGAGGACAGTAAATCTCAGATCTGGCTGGGAACCAATGAAGGCCTGTCCAGGTTCACGTGGGATGGTGGGCAGCTTGTTGTTGATAATTACGGGCTGAACTTAGGTGGAGTGCAKGATATMGTCATTTCAATAGAGGAAGACRATTTAGGTAATGTGTGGTTTGCAACGGCAAATTCCGGACTGGTTACATTGAGTGAAGATGGRGCATTTACCTCCTATACAACTGAAAATGGATTGGTYAATGATGTTGTGTATTCGATTGCAAAGGACAATANGGGAAATATGTGGTTTGGTACTGBAGATGGGGTTAGTAAGTACATTGTATCTGAGCAGAGGTTTGAAAATTACAGCAGCGATGACGGGTTGAGCGGAAATCATATTTACCGGGTATTTGCAGATTCCAGGGGCAACGTGTGGTTTGGTGTACTGGGGGGTTCCTTGTCAATGTATGATGGTAAATCCTTTAAAAGTTTTGAAGATGTGGAAAGCATATCHGGTAAGTTCGCACTTGCGATTGCGGAGGATAACGATGGCAATTTATGGATCGGAGCCTATGGAGCTGGATTGTTCAAGTACGATGGTACTGAGTTCACTGCTTTTACCAGCGCTGATGGCCTTAGTTCAGAATCCCCATCGCTAATTATCTGTGATTCAAAAAACAATGTCTGGATTGGTTCCAGCAAGGGGCTTGACCGTTACAATCAGGAGACAAAGCGATTTACCCATTATGGCAAAAAAGAGGGGTTTGCGGGTATTGAAACCAATGCCAATGCCTGTTATGCCGGGCAMGATGGTCGCCTGTGGTTTGGGACAATTATGGGYGYGATTTCATACAATCCTRAGCTSGACATTCACAATAGCCAACCTCCTRTTACTGCAATTACAAATTTGAAGATCAAGCTTTACGAGCGTCAGATTGTRAACAATCRRAGTTATGCWTACRATGAAAATCAYTTCACTTTTGGATATATCGGGGTTTCATTAACCAATCCCGATGGGGTGCGATAYAGCTATAAACTKGAGGGATTTGAGGAGGAATGGTCTCCGCCRACAAGTGTGGTTAGYGCCACCTAYTCCAATTTRCCTCATGGGGAATTTAAGTTTCTGGTAAAAGCYRGCAATGAGGCCAATGTTTGGAGCGATGCCACAGCGTACTATATGTTCCGGATCATTCCGCCYTTTTGGAAAACGTTTTGGTTCTACGGGCTGGTRCTYGTAATRGCCGGTCTTKCAATTTATCTGTTTGATAAGTTGAGAACRGCAAAATTGAAGAATGAGAARAAGGTATTGGAACATAAAGTGGAGGAGAGAACTGTGGAGCTGGCACATAAGAATGAGGAGTTGGCAGAGAAGAAYGAAGACATYACAGCCAGCATCCGATATGCYAAACGAATTCAGACAGCGATACTCCCACCAATAGAKATAATGCAAAAGCACTATCCGGAGTCTTTCGTTTTCTTCCGACCGAAGGACATTGTGAGTGGGGACTTTTACTGGATGGAACAATACAATGGGAAYCTCCTGTTCACAGCGGTGGATTGTACAGGTCATGGTGTGCCGGGTGCTTTTATGAGTATTATCGGAAACAACATCCTGGCGGATGTAGTTGGTAAGCAAAGCATCTTGAAACCAGCTGATATTTTGAGAGAACTCAGCAAGGGAGTGTTTGAAACACTTCGGCAAACTGAGGAGGAATATGAYGTGAAAGATGCCATGGATTTGGCCTTTTGCTCAATCGACGTGAAGACCAATAAACTGCAGTTTGCTGCTGCATACAATCCACTTTATTTAATAAGAAATGGTGAGATTTTGGAGACAAAAGCAGATCGCCTGGCTATTGGTGCGTACACGGATGGAGAACAATTCTCCTATACCAACCATGAATTGGATCTGGAAAAAGGCGATACGATCTATATCTTTTCAGATGGATTTGTCGATCAGTTTGGAGGTAAAAAGGGTAAGAAGTTCATGAACAAGCGGTTCAAGAGGATGTTGCTGGACATCCAGGAGATGACCATGTCTGATCAGGAACAGTGCCTGGATGAACGTTTAGTGGAATGGCGAGGTGAGCAGGATCAAGTGGATGACATTCTGGTAATCGGGGTAAGGATAACCTGAGATCTAAGCSGAAGCTAAGTTCAGAATCGATTCGAATAGTTGTTGCCCATCCGTATTGCCCAAATTMGGATCAGCGGCACGCTCGGGATGRGGCATCATTCCAAATACATTTCTTCSCSTATTGCATATTCCTGCAATATTCTCCAATGAACCATTTGGATTGTACTCCTTCGATAATTCACCATTTTCTGAGCAATAACGGAAAAGCACCTCATCGTTATCGATGATAGACTTCATCGTTTCCTTGTCGCCATAGAACCGGCCCTCACCATGCGCTATGGGGATTTTTAATGCCGTCGAAAGGTCAATTCCTGAGGTGATAAGTGAATTGTTGGTYATSGCCTTTARATACACATTCTCGCAGATGAATTTCTGAGTGTCATTGTGCAAGAGTGCCCCTGGTAGCAAATGGGCTTCACAGAGTACCTGGAAGCCATTACAAATGCCCATAACATAACCTCCCCTGTTAGCATGTTCAATTACTTCTTTCATAATTGGAGAGAACCGCGCTATAGCTCCGGATCTCAGGTAGTCACCGTAAGAGAACCCMCCRGGMAGCACGATAAAGTCRCAGTTTTTCAGGTCATGTTCTTTGTGCCAAAGACGTTCCACTTTCTGCCCCATTACCGTTTCCAGGACATATATCATATCCTCATCACAGTTTGATCCTGGAAATATTACAACGCCAAATTTGTTTATCGTCATGTGGTTCGCTTATTAGAACTTAAGATACTGTAACCAACCATTTACCAGTTCCTGGTTAAGAATATTAGTTAATAGTTGTTGGTTTGTAGTTTCAGTTGACCAGTTGATGGTTTCTGTTTGATTTTGGCTGGCAGCAATTAATCTTTGGGGAATTAGGATGTAACCAAAACCACAACAAATAACCAAAAACTATAACCAACAACCAGAAATAAAAAACCAGCTACAAAGTTACAACGTGCAGATAAACTATTGAGCCTAATAGTAAGAAAAATGATACTTCCGCAACAATCGGCTTTCGGTTATTGATGAAATAGTTGGATAGATAAACGCATAAAGGAATCGCCAGGCCTGTGTAAAGCATAATCGAAAGCTCAGACAACAATAGTGGAACAAGAAAGGAAAAGAGAGAGAAGATGATCAATGTTGAAAGCAGCTTTTTCACTTTAATTGCTCCAATTCGCCACTCTAGAAATACCGTCTTCGCACCAAGTAGGATTAAGCCAACAAACAGGATGAGAACAGGGAAATAGTAATAGGGTATTTCAATGTCTTCAAACACCCTGTTCTCCGCAAATAAAATAAAGTGGTCACTTACATTGGTTAAGTTGTCAAAGGCGTAATAGTAGGTTAGAATAAAACAATACGGTATTGTGGTACCCAAGGTAAATATTACCCAGTCTCTCCAGGCAAATGATCTCAGTATTGAAAGTGCAGCCCAGCCAAAAGCAACCATTAAGATATAGGGAAAATGCAAGGTAGATGCCAGGCCCAGGTACAAACCAGCATCAAATATTTTAGCGAAACTGCTTTCATCCCTATACGTTTTGAATAATCTGCTCAGCATAAGGATCAGAAAGAAGTTGCCAATCAGCCCTGGATGAAAATTCAGCATTTCAGGAGTACTGCTCATCAACACGATATAAACAAGGGAGGGAATATAGGTCTTGGTAGAGATTAGCTGACTTTCGTTAATGATGTTGTTGATCATTATTGCCTGGACGATTATCAGCACTATTGCTGCGATCGATTGGATGAATGGGATTCCCTCAATTAAATTGACAAACCATGGGTAAATGGAAGAAGCGACTGTACTTGCATCAGCTCCCGGATTGTAGAAGGAAAATGACCACAGGGAGAGTGCAATTAACACGAGGAATCCAACAGTAATAGGTCGTTGGTTATTGAATTGCTTGAGAATCATTGTCAATTTAGTGAAAGACCTATAATCATTGTAGGAATACAAAAATACTTACATTTGTTCCATACCAATATTAGAAACATGATGACAGATATTTTTTACGCTATTGGTGACTCAGTCAACCCAATGTTAGAGTTGCTTCCCATGTTGGGAAACCTGCCAAACGTACTAATTATTTCTGCTGGTCTGGTGATTTTGACTGCATGTACGAACATGCTGATTAAGGCTAAAAGGGAAGGTGCRGAATAGCGACCATTCGCTTTTTGTCACGTGGTGGCCGAATATTCTTTCAGGTCAAAACCGATRTCTCTTCTGTAATTTGCRCCATCGAAAGTAATCTCTCYGACGGATTTATAAGACTTTTCAAGAGCCTCCTCAATGCTGTCACCAAAAGAGGTGATTGCCAATACCCGGCCACCGTTGGTTACCAGTTGCCCATTTTCTGTTTTGGTGCCGGCATGGAACGTTAGACTTTCAGGGTTTGCAAGATCTCCCGTGATAACTTTCCCTTTTTCATATCCTTCSGGATAGCCGCCCGCTACCATAATCACTGTAGCRGTGGTAGCATCTTCAATTTCCACTGAGATATCGCYAAGMYTTCCTTCTGCCATGGCCTTGAATATCTCCAGCAAGTCGGATTTTATTCTCGGTATCACCGCCTCTGCTTCGGGATCACCAAAACGAACATTGTATTCAATCACTTGCGGATCTCCATTTACGTTAATCAAACCAAAAAACACAATACCCTGAAATGGTATGCCGTCCTTCTTTAAACCCTCAAAYGTAGGTTTCACAATTTGCKCGTCAACGCGGGCCATGAACGAATCATCTGCAAAAGGAACGGGSGATATAGCGCCCATACCTCCAGTATTCAATCCAGTATCGCCTTCCCCAATCCTCTTATAATCTTTKGCCGTTGGAAGMGTGATGTACGTGTTCCCATCCGAGAAAGCAAATACCGAAAGTTCTATTCCGTCCAGAAATTCTTCAATTACAACCGTTGTACTCGCATCACCGAATTTTGAATCCTTTATCATGGCATGCAATTCAGCAACGGCACTGTTGAGGTCATCCAGAATTACAACTCCCTTACCGGCGGCTAAACCATCTGCCTTGAGCACATATGGCGGGTTTAACGTCTTGAGAAAATCTTCGCCCTCAGACAGGTTCTCCATTGAAAAGGATTGATAACCAGCTGTGGGAATTCCATGTCTTATCATGAATTCTTTGGAGAATTCCTTACTCCCCTCCAGCCTGGCACCTTCTCTTTGAGGTCCTATTACGTGAATAGCCTGTAGCTCTTCTTTGTTCAGGAAATAGTCGTGAATACCGTCCACCAATGGGTTTTCAGGTCCGACGATTACCATGTTTACTGAATGTGCAATTACCCAATTTCCAATTTCCTCAAAGTTGGAAATATCCAATGYCACATTGGTYGCTACGCTACCYGTACCACCATTGCCWGGCGCTATATAMAGTTYACTGAGCAGGGGACTTTGGGCAACTTTCCAGGCRATYACATGCTCTCTKCCYCCTGATCCCAGAATCAATACTCTCATTTCACTTTTACCCTTTTAATACTACAGCCCAATGCCTGMGTTGTATTGGGATCAATCTTTTTATTGTTGGCTTTGTTGCTCAGAGCTTCAAACAGATAATGGTTTTTGACTTTGGAAGCGTCCTTCATATTGTCGTCAATAGCTCCTGTATAAATCAAGTTGAGTCCTCCATCAAAAAGAAAGATCTGTGGTGTCTTGGTAGCGCCAAAGGCAATAGCCAGYTCTGATTTTTCATCAAGGACATACTGAAATTCATAGCCTTKCTCTTTTGCRTGTTTAATCATTGCCTSCATMGAGTCATCCATRCTATCACCGATTCTCTTCGCGTGATTTGAATTGACGGCAACCATACCAATTTTAYCCTCARCACATTTTTCAGCYATTTTCGGGTATCTGTCCTCCCAACCCAAAACAAAAGGACAGGTATTGCAKGAGAAAACTACCAGCAGTCCGTTTTCCTTGGTTAAGTCTGAAAGCGAATAKGATGCTCCGGAGACATCCGYCATTTTCACATCCGACCTGGGTGCTTTACTTCCTATTTCTATTAGCTTGGCTGGTGGGGCAAATGCAAGCCCTAAAGCAAGAAAGCCAACAACCAGTATTGATAGGATCACTTTTGATGTTGTCATAATTGATTTTTTTAGTTGTTACTTGATTCTTGTTACCTGGTTCTTGTTACCTGTTACAGCGGGATATTCCCATGTTTCTTCCTCGGTAATTTGTCGACTTTGTTCTTCAGCATGTCGAAGGCTGAAATTAGTTTTTTCCGCGTCTCTTTTGGCTTGATGACCTCGTCGACATAGCCCCTGGCAGCCGCCAGATAAGGAGTGGCAAATTTGTCCTTGTACTCCTCTTCCTTTTCCTTCAGTTTCTTCGCCGGGTTTTTAGCAGCCTTAATTTCCTTTCTGAAAATAATCTCAGCTGCTCCTTTAGCGCCCATAACGGCGATTTCCGCCCCAGGCCATGCAAAATTCATATCCGCGCCAATGTGTTTGGAGTTCATAACATCATAAGCTCCGCCGTAGGCCTTGCGGGTAATGACAGTTACTCTTGGCACGGTGGCTTCACAGAAAGCATAAAGCAGCTTGGCTCCATTGCTAATGATGGCGTTCCATTCCTGATCAGTTCCAGGCAAGAAACCCGGCACATCTTCAAATACCAGTAAAGGAATATTGAAACAATCGCAAAATCTGACGAATCGGGCAGCTTTCCTGGCGGCATTGATGTCCAGCACTCCAGCCATATTAGCCGGCTGATTGGCTACTATCCCTATGCTTTTACCGGCCAGTCTTGAAAAACCGATCACTATATTCTCGGCCCAATCTTTTTTAACTTCAAAGAATGAATCCGGGTCGACCACTTCTCCGATTATATCCCTGATGTCATACGGGTGATTTGGATTGTCAGGAATGATGGTTTCCAGGGCCTCACGTGACTCGCTTTCACCATGTTGGTATTCAATTGATGGGGATTCTTCCTCACAATTTTGTGGCATATAAGACAGAAGTTTCTTAATGCCATTGATGCACTCCAATTCATTGGCAGTGGCGAAGTCAGTAACACCAGATTTTGTGGCATGTGCAGTTGCGCCCCCAAGCTCCTCAGCTGACACCTTTTCATGTGTGACGGTTTTCACAACGTTTGGACCGGTCACGAACATGTACGAAGAATTTTCAACCATCAGTATGAAATCCGTAATAGCCGGTGAGTAAACTGCTCCTCCAGCACAGGGGCCCATTATGGCAGACAATTGTGGAATAACTCCAGAGGCAAGCGTGTTCCTATAGAAAATATCGGCATAACCACCGAGCGATACAACTCCTTCCTGAATTCTCGCCCCTCCTGAGTCATTTAAGCCAATCACTGGTGCTCCGTTCTTCATGGCCAGATCCATGAGCCGCGTGATTTTTTCAGCATGTGCCTCAGCAAGGGATCCTCCAAATACCGTAAAGTCTTGTGCATAGACATAGACCAGCCGGCCATTGATGTTCCCGTATCCGGTGACCACACCATCACCCAGAATTTTTTGTTTATCCAGACCAAAGTCACTCGATCTGTGGGTAACCAAGGCACCGATTTCTTCAAATGTGCCTTCATCGATTAGAAAATGAACCCGCTCCCTGGCCGTGAGTTTTCCTTTGTTGTGCTGTGCATCAATTCGATCCTTACCGCCACCAAGCCTGGCCTCCGCTAACTTCTTGTCAAGTAATTTGTTCTTTGGCATTCTCTTCTACTTATCGTTCTTCTCTTCTCCGTAAATCTACGAAAGACTCATGTCTCAAGAAACATATTGTGCTAAAATACTACTGTAACCCTCCCTTTTTTCGGACCAGGTATAAATATACTGGATTCATAATAATTGATTAATTGTTTGTTCCGAAAATTTTGAGGAAGTTTTCCGCATCACGGTCTGGGTGGTTTAGTAGTCCCTTCCAGGTAATATTTTTTTTCGATCTCGAGACTGTGTAGAGTTGTAGTTATTGACATCCGTTAGCAGATTGTCAGGAAGTGGTATAGTCTTACCATGGTACTTTATATATAAGTATCTTCTTAAAGATGATTCATCAAATTTATAACCACCAATTATTTCTGAGATATTCGAACTGGCATTCGCTCTGAGATTATGGTAGCGTGGGGAGATATTCACTTTTTTTCTTGATTCAAAATTGCTGATAGAAATTGCAACATAAATTTCTATTCGACATCGTACATACTGGTTAGGAGTATTTGTATTCGACCCCCTTGGTGGTTGTCTCCTCAGGCATTTGACAGTTTTGTTCGTATAGAACGTAATATCAGAGTCAGATTCACTTATCATCTTAAACCGTTGCTGTTGAAAATACTTGTGTAACACGACTTTCAAACTGTTAATATCACAATCAAAAGCGGTATTGTATATGGTCGTATTCTTGTATTGTTCGATTTGACGGATAAGCCCTTTTCTTTTCTGGCCATATGTCATCGTATTTAAGCAAACAGCTAGAGTAATGGCCAAAACAACTTTCATCGCACGTATTAATAAATGTGAAATTAAAGTAACGCAAAAAACATGCCTGGGTAGCAACGGTTTCTCTGTATGTGAAGTCCGAAGTTTGTTGTCCGGCATTCTCTTCTTGTCCTTCTCCGTGCCGGGGTAAATTTACGAAAGACTGATCTCTCTAAGAAATGCATGTTAAGCCAAATAGACATACATTATTCCATCTACCTGTGCTCCGTTTTGGAAGTAGGCATTTTTCATTTCGCTCTCTTTAACG
>NVRW01000029.1:0-20359 GCA_002400975.1 Flavobacteriales bacterium
CGAATGGTGATGTTGGATATTCGCAAAATCCTGCAACCAATATAACAAGTGCAAATATCTATTACACCGGAACTGCTCGTGGCTTTTCACCCGGCAATTTATTTGGAAGTGTTGCCAATCCCAATGGGTCCTTTGTAGTTAACGGATCTCAAAATATGAACAGTGCAGGTACGCATTATTTCTATCTGAGCTATGATGTTCCTGTTACAGCTAATATTGGCGATGGTCTCGACGCAAGGCTGGATTCATTCGTATTTGATGGTTTGGACATTTCTGATATGGTCGTTGCAAATCCCACCGGATTTAGAAGCATAATTGATACTGTTTGTCTACAGCCTGATTTRCCCAACCCCAATGCAAACCCTCARCTTGTAAAAGCTGGYTCTCTTGTTATYCCAATGGATCTKRCCAATCAARYTTTGATTGCGCCTTTTAACCTGAAAGCRTATGGRCTKRTTCATAATTTGCTRCTCAATGATGTACCSGTAMGATGGGTAATCAGGTCKGGAAAGGCAAGGAACGACACRGACTTYGCTGCACTTGCTGAAAGAAAATGGCCCAGTGTTGTRGCACCGGYTGTTACGGAGTTTAGGGCGGGTGCCTTTATCATTGATTCAGCATGGGTGAATACACCTTTTAGCCCTTGGGTCCTGGATGCCACGACCATYATCAACAACTTTGGCAACAGCGTAGCTGTATTTGAACTTAAGGAAGATAAAATCCTGGATATCCGGTATGAAATGAATCAACGGCCCAAATTGGCAGTATTTGATAATGGTGGTAACCAGGCTATTCACGTAGCYATACTTACAGAAGCCGGGCTCRYRCCGATTGATACBGCAAATCCACTCGCTGGTGGAAGTTATGTGACCGTTGCCGCAGGTCTGTTTACHGGAATTGACGAGTGCTTTACTTTTGCMTCAGAGCCACAYTGGGCCGGAACRTTAGCAGATAGYCTAACCACRGATAATATTAGAAAYTTCATATTGTCAGGAGGAAAYTTYCTSGCTCARTGCCGGGGYGTMGAYACYTATGAGAATTTTTCCCTGATCAATATTGTSTCWACMAATGGVATAAGCATYGTKAAYCAAAATGTGRYYCATGAATAYTTCAAYVCTGACCTGGCCTATATGCAGTTTGAAGGGGATGTTTTTGAGAATATGGGMGGMTCGGAAAGAAATTGGRTAYTKGCWARTGGWTCWCAATGGAGGCCTGGGTTTTATTATGCTATAAGTGATCTCAACAAAAGTGAYACAATTGTAACCAGTGGTGCTCATATCATTTCTCCGGATTCCGTAGGAGGAAATGTTTTTTATCTCGGTGGCCATGATTATTCCGCTTTCAACACGGTGGAGCTGATGAACGCAGCCAGGCTTTATATGAATGCAACCTTAATTCCCTCTGGYAGGCCTACCTTGTTTACGTTGGATCCGGGCGATACATTGTTCAGCTGTGTTGGGAGTCCGGTTCAGTTGGGAGGTTCTCCTACAGGGCCATTTGATGCAAATTATCTTTGGAGCCCAGGTTTATACCTTGATGATAGCACTGCCCAGAATCCAATAGCTACACCTCCAGATACGATGACCTACTCTGTATTGGCCTGGAGAGGTGGTTGCATTGTCGGACCATTTCCGGTTACGRTTAATGCCAGCCCKCCACCTAYTGTCGATGCCGGGACCGATCAAAATGTATGTGGAAATATAGCGGTTGTCAATCTTACCGGATCAGTTCTGGAAGCTACGGGAGGCGTATGGACAACAAAYGGCTCTGGCACCTTTGCCGATGACAGTGCATTGATTACAACCTACAGYCCSAGTAGYTCAGATTCCGGAATGGGTAGTATAGAAATCTACCTGACYGCTACAGGTGGRTGCGACTCCACTGCGGACACGATTACAATAACCTTTACATCCGGACCAACRGCCTCAGCRGGAATAAATCAAACAACYTGTGATACGGCWGGAGTGATACTAAATGGAACGGTAACCATAGCAACYGGAGGAACCTGGACTACCAATGGTGCRGGTACATTTGTACCAAGTGCGGATAGTTTAAATACAACATACATACCCAGCCCTTCAGACACAAGCTTATCGCCGCTGATTCTGACGTTGACCACAACGGGAGTTGGTGGTTGCTTACCGGAAAGTGATAGCATGATCGTGAGTTTTGCTGCCACCATTTTTGTTGACGCTGGTCCAACACAAACCGTTTGCTCTGGTGCCGGGCTAATTAACTTAGCTGGAACTGTTGTTACGGCTACAGGTGGGATCTGGACTTCAACTACSGGAGGAATATTTACGCCCAGCGATACACTGCTAAATGCATCCTATAACTTTAGCCTTGCTGATATTGCCARTGGTACSGTTGTTTTAGTCCTGTCCTCTACCGGMAATGGCACCTGCACACCYGTTCAGGACAGTGTAATTATTAATATAATACCTTCSGTAAATGCTGGTCCTGACACGGTGGTTTGCAACAATCTGGATACAYTYCAGCTAGCGGGATCAGTTGAAAATTTATCAGGAACACAGTGGACTACCACCGGAACGGGCGTATTYGTTCCGGATGACTCTACGTTGAATGCCCAGTATGTTATTACGCCHGGGGATGTGCTGGCAGGATCCATAGACTTTGTCTTAACCACTTTGGATTCGGGCTTATGTCCGGGAGGAACAGATACAATGACGTTGACAATTCTTCCACCTGCTACMGCGGATGCSGGTTTRGATCAAACTATTTGCGAAGACAGTATCGGATATCCTCTTTCCGGCTCATTCACCAATGCWGGTGGCTCGATATGGACCAGTAGTGGGGCTGGGGTCTTTTTGCCRGCTCCTGATTCRCTTATCGTTGTYTATGTGCCAGATACSGCTGGAACAGACACTGTATACCTGAACACAACCGGCAGCTGTAACAATGCSAATGACTTTTTAGTATTGACAATCACACCSAGVCCAACGGTAGATGCAGGTCCHGATTTAGCTACATGCGCCACCAATTTRAATGTTTTACTTARYGGDGGGKTGACGATAGCAACGGGAGGAGTATGGTCGACGCCCAATGGTGCGGGATCCTTTTCGCCATCTGACACCTCTCTGGCTCCAACTTATCTTGGAACGCCGGCGGACACATCCACTGGTATTATTACGATTRTTTTAACAAGTACTGGCAATGGTGATTGTAATGCGTATTCAGATACCATGTACATTACCTATACBCCCAATTTAATTTCRGTTGATGCDGGYSTSGACCAAACTGCCTGYAATAACACCTCHGGTGTATTATTGAATGGAACGGTATTCATCGCAAGTGGCGGTACATGGACCAGCTCAGGTAGTGGAACATTCTTGCCYGACCCTGATTCATTGAACGCTATYTAYATCCCCAGCCCTGGAGATACGYTGGCCGGTACSGTTACGCTTACRCTCACGTCWACYGGTAATGGKGGRTGCCTTGGAACAATGGATAGCCTGGAGGTGAGTTTCCTKGCCTCTGCYCTTGTAGACGCTGGTGCTGATGTGGTAATGTGCTATACTGATGATACDGCATTTGTCRCWGGTTCTATAGTCAACGCMGGAGGCGCRGTCTGGACTACTAGTGGTACGGGAACATTCATACCGAATGACTCCTCCTTGAGTGTAGGGTACATTCCATCCATAGCAGACTTCTTAAATGAAACGGTCACCTTGTATCTGACTACCTATCTCAGCTGTGCAGATGTTGTTGATTCCCTGGTAATTGATATTATCCCGGGCGTTGTCATATTCCCGTCTGATACCATTGTATGTAATGATGYAGATACGATCCCCATTACGGGGGTGGTYACCGGTGCTGCCGGTGGTATTTGGGCAAGTTCAGGGACAGGTTTCTTCTTCCCYGATGATACMTCYATGAGTACGAGTTATATTTTGAGCCCGGGAGATAGCGCGATTGGAGCAGTGATAATTACCCTCACAACTACDGGGGTTCTGCTGGGATGCCCGGCAGCTACGGATATTTTGACTATCAGTATATCTCCTCCGCCATCTGTCCTCGCCGGACCGGACCAATTTGTGTGTTCAAATCAAGATTCTGTACAGGTCAGTGGTTCAGCAACAAATGCGGGCGGCGCATGGAGCAGCAGTGGAACCGGAATATTTACACCTGACTCCACATCGTTAAATACYGTATATGTGCTAAGTCCAGCTGATGCGGTATTGGGAACAATAGTGTTGACGTTAACTTCAACCGGATCCTGTCTTATTGTRTCAGATAGTTTGTTAATAAACATTTCCCCCCCTCCTACTGTTGATTTCACGACGACAGAAGTTTGTCTTRRTTCGRCCAGYAGCTTCGTTGATATCACTCCTGRCACTATAATAAAYTGGAGCTGGGATTTTGGCGATCTCACAACGTCATCTGCTGCCAATCCTCAACACATATACACGAACCCGGGAACTTACAATGTTACACTTATTGTAGTTTCACTGAACGGATGTTCTGATACGCTTACAAAGCCCGTRCTTGTACACCCACGTCCRGTRATAGGATTTGACTGGACTGATGTRTGTAGCGAGGATACCATGTTCTTTACMAACACTTCAACAGTTGCGCCDCCTGATGTTATCACTGGCTATRHTTGGGATTTCGGRGATGGAGTGACCTCAACATCAGCAGGACCATATCATYTGTATCAAAACAATGGTATTTACATTGTTACATTGACCGCGACCTCCGATGCCGGTTGTTTCAATAGTTGGGATACCATTGTGGTGGTCAGCCCTCTTCCCGTAGCCCAATTTGATGCAGATCCCACTTTGGTCAATACCGAAGAACAAATAGACTTTACTGATTTTTCGACTGGCTCTTCTGATATTCCAGACACCATAGACATTACATCCTGGAGCTGGAATTTTTATTATCCAGCAAGTGTCATGGATGGCTCCTCGTCAAGTCAGAGTCCAAGTTTTTTGTATGGTGATACGGGTACTTTTACCGTTCAATTGGTAGTGGAGAATCAGTATGGATGTACTGACACAGCGTATGAGAATGTGCAAGTGGGATTGCATCCGGTTGTGGCATCAGGCTTTACCCCGGATGGAGCTGGTGAAAATGTAAACAACATTCTGGTGGTGCACGGCGGCCCGTATAAGGATTTGAAATTTGTCATCTTCAATGAGTGGGGCSARGTTATTTTYGAGTCCAGTAGTCAGGACGTAGGMTGGGATGGAACATTTGACGGRGTACCACAACCCATTGGAGTTTACGTGTATACGGTAATCGCAACTTCGCTGGATGGCAAGTCCCACCATTTCTGGGGTGATGTGACCCTATTGCGGTAATCAGCTAAATTGAAGTGATTCAATAATGAGTAAGTATTAATGAGACTATTCGCAATATATTTTCTGATAGYACTGRGCATTGGRCACTCAGGYGYAAACGCCCAGGRTTTTCACCTGTCGCAGTATGATGCAGCACCTTTGTTTGTCAACCCRGCRATGACGGGAATGTTCAACGGYCASTACMGGRTACATGGCCATTAYAGGAATCAATGGTCCAGTGTGGTAAGCCCCTTCACTACYACKGCTTTTTCATACGATATGCCRTTGAAGAAGTTCAATGTCGGTGGKATTATCTTAAATGACCGGGCTGGTGTCGGAAACTTTAATGTACTCAACCTGGTGGGTTCAGTGGCGTATGATTATACGATTGACAAGAATAGAAACAAAAATCATCATATATCAGGGGGGCTTCAGGCCGGTATTATTCACAAAAGCGTTAATACGAGTAATCTCATTTTTCCTGCGCAGTTTACTTCAACAAACAGCAAACCATTTGATGCTGGAATGCCCAATGGCGAAATCTTTTCCAATACAAATTTTGTTCTTCCMGAGCTCARTCTGGGGTTCTTGTATTATATSGCAAATGATGAGTCGAAARTAAATCCATTTATCGGGTTTGCAGTGTTTCATRTTCTTTCGCCAACGGAGAGCTTCTTTGAGAATAACAACAATTTACCYAGAAGATTTGTTACTCATACGGGRGTAAAGATCAAYGTGACAAAAGACATCCAGCTTACCCCAAAGRTTTTGATAATGAACSARGGAAATGCCAATGAACGCASCATAAGTGTAATGGGGGCCTACTATTTAAAAAATGCSGATGCCTGGGTWTTTGCTGCTCCRACCTATAGATCATTTAAATTCTCRGAGYTTGGCACCAATGATGCCATCATCRCWACRGTTGGCTTGAAATATGGAAAGTTCACATATGGCTTTAGCTATGATATCAATATTTCGAGTCTAAGCTCAATAAGTAATGGCAAAGGAGGATTTGAACTGTCTATTACCTACGTTGCCAAGAAAATAACCTTTCCGAAACCAGCTTGTCCCAGATTGTAAAGAGGGTGATCCGCAATGTTCGAAATATCATTCTCATCAGCTCGTGCTTATTGCTCGCATCAGCTAAAGGTTTCTCTCAGAATAAGAAGGAATTGCTCAATTATGCTGATCGAGCCTTCAAAGATCAGAACTATGTTACCTCCGCYTATTTTTATGGCAAGGTKGTAGGAAGCTTCAGGACAGGCGAACAAGATCGTGTTTACCCATATGAGTTTATTGGGTGGAACGAACCGTTGAAAACCGACGATACCGATACAAGCAAGCTCGATTCAAACGATGTTCAGAAAATTCAGGAACTTGAACCGGAGGATACAACATTCACGGAAGAAGAAGCCAATTTAGATAAGATAAAGAATRATGCCAGCTATAAGCATGCACTGTACCATTTAGCAGAATCATATCGACTTTCCTATAATTATATCAAAGCGGAAGCAGTATACCAGCAATGTGTTGATCTTGAACTTGAAGAATATCCTCTACTCCACTTTTGGTATGCCCTAAGCATGAAGAAAAATATGAAATATGGTGCGGCTCAGTATGCGTTAAACGAATTTATTAAGGCGACCAAGAGCAGCCCATACACGGACAGTCTGGGTACAAATTATTACAAAAGAGCCAAGAAAGAAATGTCAGGATGCCGTCAAGCCGTAACGTGGATTGCTGATCCCGTTGTAGGAGTAAAGGTGAACAAGATGGACTCAGCGATCAATAAGGGTATTGCCACATTTTCCGCCTCCTATTACAACGAAGAGGCGTCCGTTATTTTTTCAACAGCAAGAGCCATGGGTGATGGCTCCAAAGGGGGGGCACAGGATAAAATTGGGTCGTGTAATATGTACACATTCTCGCTAAAGGAGGACTCAACCTGGGGATTACCCTCAATATTTCGAGCTCCCGTCAACTCTGTCAAGCATGAGGGGGGGATGTCTATTGCATCTGATCAGTCCAAGCTGTTTTTCACGCGTTGGGGCGAAACAAACGGAGTTAAGGAATGCCATATATACCTAAGTAAGAATTTCAACGGTAGGTGGTTGCCACCACAAAAACTCAAGGATAATGTAAACATCACAGGGTACAAGTCYATGCATCCATATATTACCCCGGATGGAACTAAGCTGTTTTATTCCAGTAACAGACCTGGTGGTACCGGGAGAATGGATCTCTGGTATTGTGAAATAGACGAAATAGGTAATCTGGGAATTGCAAAAAATGTTGGCTGGCCCGTCAATACCAARGAGGATGAGGTTTCTCCGATGTACTTTGAAGATGAAAAAACACTCTACTTCAGCTCTGATGGACATGTTGGAATGGGYGGMTTAGATGTCTTTGAGTCATTTGGTGAGTTGGAACAGTTGTATCGACCGGAAAATTTGGGGTTCCCGATAAACTCGAGCAAGGACGATAAGTTCTTTGTATTAAACCGGAATTTAAACAAGGGGTTCCTTTCTTCYGATCGCAGTGATTGTCCGGAGTGTGATGGTGGAAATTGYCTGGAACTATATGAAGTAGATTACGGACCACCTAAATTTACCTTGAGTGGCCACGTRTACACAAAGCTCAATRATAAACCAATTCCCAATGCGCTCGTGTCCATAAAGGATGTCAATGAATACTATGAACCGACATTCATCATTAGCGATAAGGATGGCTACTATTTCACGCCTTTAAGGGGAGAAATGGTCTATTACCTCAAGGCGCAAAAGGTGAAGTTTTTTGCAGATGCAAAGGATGTATCAACAARAGRTTTGGAARGGTCCACTGACTTTATAAGGGATTTCTATCTGCCAAGAATTCCSATAGGTGAGATTGAGATTAAAGGGATAGAATATGATTACGACAAATGGGATTTGAGACCAGCATCTAAGGTTACCCTGGATACCCTGGTGATGTTCCTTGGTGTTAACGATAACATTACGATTGAGCTCAGCTCCCATACGGATAGYCGTGGTCAAGATGATTACAACGAAACACTTTCACAAAAGCGTGCACAATCTGTGGTGGACTATCTGGTTGAAAAGGGAATTCCGTTGGGGAGGTTGACTCCTGTGGGATATGGGGAGAAAAAACCAGTGATCAAGAATGCTGAAACTGAAGAGGAGCATCAACGCAACAGAAGGACAGCGTTTGAGGTATTGGAGCAAGACTACGCGCCTATCCAAATTGGGAAGTAGYTACACCTTAACTCCCATTACAAGAATATCATCGATTTGTTCGTATACGGTTTCTTCGGTGCCGTTGGGCTTCATCCAACCTTCAATGACTTTATCGAGATAATCTCCCTGCTTCACTAAGGATAGGTTTTGAATACTCAGTAATGTGGGCCTAAACCTYTTGGCCATGAACTTTCTACCCTTTGGACCACCAAATTGATCTACAAAACCATCTGAGAAAATATAGACAACATCACCTTTTTGTAGCTGTAGTTTGTTATTGGTGAATTCCTTTACTTCCTCCCCTACGAAAACCCCAATTGGRAAYTTGTTGGCYCTCACTTCAAGCAATATATATCCATGACTTGATTCTTTAATTGCTATACAAGYATCTTYCAACAGATCGCGMGTCTCTTTTGAWAGATTATCCGGGTTATCCTTYCGGATRACATAKAGTTGATTATAKGCCCCGGCRTATTGAAGTTCATTSGTSKCATAGTCCAGKGTGCAAAAYGCTATATCCATCCCATCYTTTACRGTTGACTCCTCAAAAGTTTGATTKATTGTTTCTCCTGCAAGTTTATTGAGTTCATTCAAAATAGAGGCGGGCTCCATTTTGCCATGCTCYACAACSGCYTCCTTCAACAGAGCACTTCCAATAAGGCTCATAAACGCTCCAGGCACTCCGTGACCSGTACAATCTACGGCTGCAAATAATGCCTTGCCGTCTTGTTGCCCAATCCAATAAAAATCACCACTTACAATGTCCTTGGGTTTATATAGGATAAAATAATCCTTCAAAGCCCTGTTTACCACACTCAGATCAGGTAAAATGGACTCCTGAATGCGCTTTGCRTARCGTATACTCGCTGTGATCTCGTTGTTTTGATCYTCTATCTCCTCYTTCTGTCTCACKACYTCCAGSGTCCTCTCCTCCACCTTGCGTTCCAATATTCTCTCGGATTCATGCAGATCYTCRCGCATCCTTAAAAGTGCATGCCCAAGTGTGTCATCTGTGCTCAACGGTTTGTAATCAGATTCAAAGTTACCCGCACCAACTTCATTGGCGAATTGGGTYGTTCTTGTAAAGCCCTCTACCARGTCGTTCATGGCCAATGACATCTCCCCTATCTCATCYTGTGAAATTTTGGTCTTCTTCTCAGGGATCATTCCCTTACCCAATAAGAGCAAAGAACCTTTTAACTCCTGCACCGGCTTAACAATGGACCTGACCGTAAATAAAGCGATCAATAAGCCWCCAATTACAAGGGCAATACCCAAGGTACGAACCACGAATTCCAGRTCCCCAAAGGAGTTGATCATCTTATCACTGACAACATTTGTATTCTCCTGCTGTGCAAGGACGATCACTCCCAGATCAGACAATATCTTGCTGGCCAGAATATCAACTTCCCCGCCTTCCACCATCGGCTTGATCATGAACACCACCATCGGATCCTCATAGCTTTCAAACGTATTGAGCTGACTCATGATATCCTCGAGATAAACGAAGAGATCATCAATATCTCTCATGATAATGCGAATCTGTGCCTGCTCATCTTCGGTCCAGTTAACAGCTAACAGCAATACCCGTTCTTTGAGAGCAGGGTAGTCATCCGCAATCAGATCCTTTAACCTGAGTTTATCATCATCGTCCGATATTTGAACTGACATCCAGTTCATAATCAACATCTTAGACTCTACAATAAGCAAGTTGAGGTTCTCAAGTACATGAACTGAGGGATTGTAGATCTTGGTAATCTGTTCATTGATCTTCCTACTCTCACTAAGGGTATAGTAGGTACGTGCAAATACTATGATCATGGCCAGCACCAAAATGCCGAACCCTGCYCCAATTCGTTTACCAATAGTAAGTCTCATTCATTTAAACGTGTGGTGCTCGAATAAAATCTATAATCACCAGATTACATGTAAAGATAAGATTCCCTCAAATCTAATGGCGTAATTAATTTGTAATAAACGTTGGAAGGATAAAATATTATCCYCTTGCCCAAATATTCCAATAGATCGATGTTTTTACGAAGAAATCAGGATGGAGTTACGGAAATCGCCTCAAGGGCAGAAAGRGGATGCTTTTACTTRTTCTCTTTGGATTTAATRTCTCTGAGCTGCTGCTTGATCTCYTCACTCTTTTCGTGTTCATTCAAAGCAAAGTAAATACCCGATAGACCGATGAGCGTGTTCTCATTCTCAGGTTCCAATTTCACAGCTGTTTCCATGAAMGGCAACGACTGCATAAACAATGTAATGCTAGTGTCCTGTATATCACTTAAAGCTACCAAATCAATATCGTAATCTGTCCCGTTGATGATATTAACCGCCTTGTTATAATACAAAATCCCAATATTGTAGTTTCCATTGAGATTGTTCTCATCCAGCGTAAGCACCCGTTCAAAGTACGACTTGGCCTTCACCCAATAAGTTGAATTGGTCCTTTTATTTAACTCATACAAATTCGTATACATACCGCCAAGCGCCAGATACACATCAATCATTTTKGGCTTAAGGTCTATAKYTGGATCCGCAATAACGATTTTTGCAAGAAAAATGTCAAAGCTCTTATGCGCATTCTCCGGGTCCTTTGAATTCAAATAAATAACACAGTCATTGTAGAAGGTACGCGCAATATTTGTGATTTGCGTTTTACTGTTAGGTCCGTATTTCCCATCAGATTCAATATCAACAGAMTTCTTGAAGTAATCAATTGCMAACCCCCGCTCCGGGCCTYCCACCTTTTTATCSCGTTTGTACAGTTCATAATAGATATAWCCGCGGTAATACCASGTAGCTGCTGATTTRCTGGTTTSCTCATGTACTGCAGCWGCATCGATCAACTCCTTYGCCAGATYCAGGTTTCCATCTTTCAATGCCTTAAGCGCTTCAGGAATTTTGTTGTTTTGYCCAAATGACATACCGGCTATCATAAGGTAGACGATACTTAGGAGAGGAATTCTAAGTAATCTAATTGGATAGGTGCCTATGGTTTTCATAAGATCTTTTATATAACCTTAGTTGCAAACGCTTGCAAACTGGAGGCTATGCTTAAACTGTGACCAGCAATATTGCCTTTATTAATTTCAAAACCCTGTTTGTTATTTGCGATAACAAAATTGATATCTCCCTTTTCAATTAATCCTGCTTGCTCAGAAATTATCAAGGTGCTTTTACCTCTGAATTTCTTGACAATTGCATCAATATCAGTGCTCTTTTCTTTTGCAATAAATATCATGTGACAGTTTCCAATAGAAGACACTGATAGGTACTTCTTTATAAGAAATGGCTGTGCTCCTCTTTTAGTTTTTTGCTGCATCTTTATCAAYTCAGCATAYAACGGTGTATTACCTACTACACCAATCTCAAAGTTTCCCTTTTTGGCTTCCGCAGGCCATTCTATATACCTGGTGAAATTGTATATGAATGTCGCCTTAATCTTCGCATTGGTATTGTCRYTKRTCTGCACSGWGGTRAAYCCYGARGAWATCAGGAAMAGCAGRATTACCGGTATTYTATATAGYGCTTTCATCAGTATTTACGAAATAAACAGGGATTGGTTATTCCGCATTATACAACTATCAGTCCAAATCAGATTTCCCATAAATGATAATCTGCAAAAACWAAGATAAATTATGTACTGATAGGAAACAAATAGGCTATAAAATGCAAAAAAGCGTGAAGTAAACAAACAATTCATGAGTTGGATAGAAGTACAGCGACCTGAAGGGGCTCCCTGATTGAGCGTAGCGAACATCAGGATAGACCTGCATGCCGGCAGGCTTCTCGCCCCAGCTTTCAACAATAAAAAACCCCGGAAATCGAATAAACGATTCACGGGGTTAGTAAATCCAAGTGACCCGACTGGGGCTCGAACCCAGGACCCTCTCCTTAAAAGGGAGATGCTCTACCAACTGAGCTATCGGATCTTCTCAACCAGAGCCAACCTAACTCCGAATTTCGAGGTGCAAATATATATGTTTAATTACATTTAGGAAAGGATGTGTTTTCCAAAACATAAAATAATTCGACAAGAAGCATACCTTTGGGCTCAGAGGAATAATTYCGACTCATTAATGCGTTTCCAAATAGCCTAGATGCAAGACAAAGTAGTCGTAATTACGGGAGCCTCCTCGGGCATTGGACAAGCATGTGCATTGGAATATGCCAGGCGGGGTGCTAAGATCGTCCTTGCGGCAAGAAATCAAGACAAACTAGAGGAAATAGCTTCGGCAATTGATAAATTAGGTGCAAAAGCCSTGTCAATTCCCTTTGATGTAACAAAAGAAGAGGATCGTCAGCGCCTGGTAAAGGAAACTATAGCGGAGTTTGGCCGAATAGATATACTGATTAACAATGCAGGAATCAGCCAACGATCCCTGGCAAAGGATACCCTACCTGATGTTGACCGGGAATTGATGGAGGTGAACTTTTTTGGCGTGGTGGCATTGACAAAACACGCTCTGAAGCATATGATCCCAGCCCAATCAGGTCATATTGCTGTAATTAGCAGTATTGTGGGGAAATTTGGCTTTCCGCTAAGAACYGGATATTCAGCGACCAAACACGCGCTGCATGGATRWYKWSMRYYGKYGMGWGMTNARTTGYWCNASGAYMATATCCAGGTCACCATCATTTGTCCGGGGAGAGTTAAAACCAATATTTCCATCAATGCACTAACTGAGGATGGGTCGACACACAGTAAAATGGACGAAGGCACAGAGGCTGGTATCAGTGCCGAGAAGTGCGCTCGTAAAATCGCAAACGCTATCTCAAGCGGAAAGAAGGAAACCTATATAGGCGGCAAGGAGATTTTACTGATATACATCAGAAGGTTTATWCCGGGTGTTTTTTATAACATGATTCTAAAAATAAAGCACACTTAACCATGGCGAAGATAATTAGTGGGATACAGCAACTTGGGATTGGCGTGCCAGATATGCACAATGCCTGGAAATGGTACAGGGAGGCATTTGGAATGGACATWCGCATGTTTGAGGAAAGTGCTGAAGCACCGGATATGATCAASTACACGGGTGGTAAAGTACAATCGCGCACTGCTGCCCTGGCAATGAACATGAAAGGCGGGGGCGGATTTGAAATCTGGCAGTATACCAGTCGGGAGCCCCAGGCACCTAAAGAACCTGTAGTGCTGGGTGATTTCGGAATTTTTGCAGGAAAAATGAAGGCTCCGGATGTTGGTAATGCCTATGCATACCACCTGGAAAAAGGATTTAAGGTACTCGGTGAACTAAGCACAACTCCAGATGGAGAGGAAACATTCTTTGTKATTGACCCCTATGAGAATATATTTCAGGTGGTGCAAAGTGATGATTGGTTTTCTAACACGGTCAGCGTTACCGGAGGTGCTGAAGGGTCCATAATTGGCGTTTCWGATATTGATAAGGCGCGCTCCTTGTACAGTGACATCCTTGGATTTGATAGAACAGTGTACGATGTGGATGGCGTTTTTGAAGACTTTAAAAAGCTTCCAGGTGGAGAACAGCAAGTGCGACGTGTACTTTTAAGACGGAAGGAACCGACKGCTGGTAGCTTCAGTGRATTTCTCGGTTCCGGCTCTGTAGARCTGGTACAAGTCCAGGGCGGACAACCCARGAAGATTTTTGCCGATAGATTCTGGGGCGACAGAGGCTTTATCCATTTGTGCTTTGATATCAAAGACATGAACGCCATAAAGGAAGAATGTGAGTCGAAAGGGTTTCCTTTCACGGTTGACAGTGGAGATGTCTTTGATATGGGAGAAGCAAGCGGGCGATTTAGCTATATTGAGGATCCGGATGGGACGCTTATTGAGTTCGTAGAGACGAATAAGATCCCAATCATTAAAAAAATCGGGTGGTACTTAACACTTAACAAGAAAAATCCGGAAAAGCCACTACCCCGCTGGATTTTGAAGATGTTGTCCTTTAACCGGGTGAAGGACTAGGCGGCAACTCTCACACTTTCTTACTGGCACAGATGGCATCGTTCCAACGGAATGCCTCATAAAAAAAGAATGTAAAATGCAAAATTCTAACTATAGAATGTCAAAGTTTCGTGTTGTGATATACATCAAGCCACCTTGTCATCCCGCCCTGTCGCTTGCCAGCTTTGAAATGGATTTCACCTAATATGCGATCTGCGTTATTATCTAAAATTGCCAGCGTATCATTTTTTACATTGAGAACGATGGTTCTAACAACTCCCTTTTCGTCTTTTTCTAAATCATTGTAGTTTTCCAGAAGTGTTTTTTCCAACGTCCTGGAATTATAATGGTACGTTTTAAAAAGGTAGGAGTTCCCGTCTATATRTCTCAGCTTTTCTGTCTGTGAATAGCTGATCAAACAGAAAAGTAAAAGTGCGACTATTAAAAACGCAGACCTCATATGTCAGATTTCACACGCTGGATACTGAGGATGYTGTCCTTTCGTAAAGGACTAGGCGGCAACCTCTGCTGCCATACTTAGATTCGTATTGTATTCAGGAACAACAGAATCTGGTCTGCTAAGGTGCTTCAGCATACCAATATGAGCCGCGAATGCCTGAGGGAAGGTTTTATACTCCTTATACTCCAATCCATACTCCTCACATGTTTTCATAAGTATCGGTGTGAGCTTTGGATAGTGTACATGGCATACGWCGGGGAATATATGATGCACAATGTGAATATTGATACTCCCCATCAACCAGCTTCCTATTCTATTGGTTCTTGAAAAGTCCGCAGTTGTATCAACAACATGGATGGCATAATTGTTCTCAATATTTCCATCATCATCCGGCATGGGATAYGTKGTACCGTTATAAACATGGGTACAYWGRAAGATAAGTGCAAATGTAAGTCCCGATAAAACGTGGATTGAAAACCAGCCAAKAACYACRATCCACCAAGGGACGSTAAGGAACATCAATGGTAGKACCAACGTTAATCCGTGATARACAAAYTTAGAAATKAGCAGTACCGCATATTCTTTTAMCGGATGCTTCACATCYTTTGCATTTCCAATATGGCTTTCACTGAAAAACCATTTAAAATCTTTGAAGGTGACCCAATGAAATTGCGCTAAAGAATATAAGAAGGGAACATAAAAGTGCTGGAACCGGTGCATYGGTTTCCAWGGCTCATGCGGAGTAAACCGAAACAATCCATGCGTTTCCAGGGTRACATCTATTTCATGAATATTRACCCACCTATGGTGCTCACCATGCATTTGTCGCAGCAAGTAGGAATTYCCCCCAACAAAGTCCATCGATCTYGCCAGAAGCTGGTTTACCCATGGCTTTGAAGAAATAGCGTCGTGAATTGCGTCATGCGCTATAGCAAATGCTATAAAAATATTGGCAAAACCCAATAGYGACCAGGCTGCAAARAGMAKCCAYARGTTRTGGCTAAGAACATCRGAGATTATCACYGCATACACAGCAAACCAAAACACAAACGCCAATACCATCTTGATGTACATCTCGGTATTGGCGTGTTTGGATATATTGTTYTCCTTAAAATATCCRTAAATATTATYCCTTAGCGCTTTAACAAAAACTTCCTTAGGAGGCGTTGTTCTAAATCGAACTTGYTTATCCCCTATTGTCTTATTTAACATGGTCTYTGATTAAACGAAATAATTTTGCACAAAATTAGCAATTATTTACCATTTCGGCTCCGGTAGCTATCTTTAAGGCYAAYCAGGTYATTAACAAGGGTCWGTCGGGTGGTCAGTAATTCYTCAAACAAAGGCAGATTCTTCCTTTTAAAATTGACATGATAYATTGTAGCCCGCAAAGCTCTGAGTTCCTCGATATAATAAGCCGAATAATTTCCSGATAAGTAAAGTGTTGAACCGTATATAAAAGTCAGAATTAAAGAGTCTGACCATATCCAAAAAAGAACAAGCATCAAGGGATAGAAGAACAAAAAGGCACACAGCCCCACCAAGGCCGTTACAGAGCTGTAAAAGTCGATCTTCTTAACCACTTTGTCCGCAACTGTCTTTGCCATTTTAGCCGGGATGTAATTGTTGATCAACCCATATAAATGMAGGGGAAATCCAAGCACGGYAGCMAGTATCCTGACAACTATCCTGAARTTGTTTGGYACATTGGGCARCACCCYATCCTCTAAATTCAATTTAGAAAGTTGTTTGAAATAATTGTCGGTCTCCCGCTGTACAACARAAATATCCTCCCTATTCTCTTCAAAGTGATAGTTGACTCCCYTCGCAATTTCTCTGGACACCATAAATGTATGTTCAATATTTCCTTCGGATAATTTGAACTCTTCCAACARTTGGTCWGTATAAAGTGATTCAACCTGTTCAACAAAATCATCATAYTCGGGCTTATCGATATGGATTACCTGATTGGCTAAYTTCGGTTTYAAGTACYTYGTCAACTCATTGATACCGTGAACCTTGCTCTCWTYATAGATCTTGACGAATTCATCAATGCTATAAACCCTTGAGAAATTGAGAAATAAATCGGTCTTAAACCGCCAGGCTTTTTGATAATTCATRCCGACAAACATAATCTTCGTGTCTAAAGAGAAGTTATTTACTTCCTCTGCCCCAAAAACAATTCTTGCCGCACCCTTTTTCATCGCTTTGACGCGCCGCTCCGGAATACARATCCCTTCCGGAAATACCTGGATCACCCAACCATCCTTCAGCACATCAAAGCAACGCTTAAATGTATCCTGATTCYTGTGTAAATTCTCTTTACCCTCCAGGGCCCGAAAGATTGGTATCATTCCAACTTCATTAAACAACCACTTAAGCACTGGTCCAGAGGTGAAGAAGATATCACCACGTGGCAGACTCTTCATCATCCTTGGTATATGTGATCCAAGTATCAGGGCATCCAAAAACGCATTGGTATGATTGCCACAAAGAATCAAAGGCCCGGACTTCGGCATATGCTCCATACCTCTGATATGCACCTTTCGATAAAACGAAAAAACTGCAGCCCTGATCAGGTATTTTACGATGTGATATACCATGTCTATTTTTCTTACCGCTCCCTAATGGGGGACGAAATTAGAGTAAATTTTATCATCTCGGCCAATTGAGTACATTTGGATTTACACGCAATTACTGGATGAACTCAACTATTAACTACTGGAAGTATATTGGTCTTACAGGAAAAAAATCTCTTTGAATCCAACACGCAATTGGCAATTAGTTTTGGCAAGAGATATGAGCAAACCAGTGAATTGCCTACTTTCAGCTGCAAAAGCCCACTTGTTGGAAATATGTGGAAACTGAAAGCCTTATACCAACGCTGCATTGTTTTAAATAACGGCTGAGAATAATGAAGATATTTCTGATAGGATTCATGGGTTCTGGAAAAACCTCAGTCGGGAAAAGGCTGGCCAAATCTCTGGACATCGAGTTCATCGATCTGGACAGACACATTGAGTTCAGGGCGGGCAAGTCGATCAATGACATTTTTAGAGATTCGGGCGAGGCGGAGTTCAGGAAAATGGAGAGAGACGCATTGGCAGATCTCAAAGGCAAATCAAAATGCGTAATCGCCACTGGCGGTGGCACACCCTGTTTTCACGACAACATACAATTCATGAATGACGGTGGTAAAACTGTTTATCTGGAACTTACTGGCGATCAACTATTGCAAAGGTTGGCTAAATCCAGATCAAAACGGCCTTTGCTCAAAAATCTTACGGATAAGGAGCTAAAAGTATTTATTGAAGAAAAATTGAAGGAAAGGGCCTCAKCTTACCTGGAAGCTCAACATAGGGTAGATGCATCGCATGTCACCAACACAGCCCATAGGATTCTTCAACTGGTAAAATMAAACTAGAAATTACTSGAGGTACACTGTCGCTTTTCCCTTCTCCAATTCAACCGAAATATGWTCTCTAAGAGAGGTGGAAAGTGAAATRCCTATATAGTCAGCCCTAACAGGATATGTGTTGTGACGGCGGTCCACCATTACCAGGGTTCTCAATTTCTTTGTGGGAAATGAGAGAAAATACTTTACACCATGAATCAGGGTCTTTCCAGAGTTGACCACATCATCCACAACCAACACGACCTTATCTTTCAACTCATTTTCCGGAATGGAGAAGGTGATTGGTTCGCTTAGCGGATTGTCCTTATTCATTCTTAGCTCGCCCAACGTCACCTTTAGCGGGGAGATATCTTTGAGAATTCGGGATAACCACTTTGCCAGCAAATAGCCCCGCCCGTTAATGCCGGCGATAACTATCTCCTTCTCTTCGTGATTGTTCTCATAAAGTTGATAGGCAAGCCTCAACACTTTTTGTTCTATTTGAAGGGGAGTGAGTACKAYTGTTTTCATCTTATYGCCARYGGCTGGTTTAAAACAAATTTAAGGAAATCTAAATAATCCRCTCGCATTAATAYGTAATTTTGCYTCCCAWTCACSAGAAGGTCARACCATGGATATCGTTGAAAACCTCAACAGCTTGCAAAGTTCRCTCCCGGAGGGAATTGCATTGATTGCGGTATCTAAAACCAAACCTGCTRCGGACATTTTACAGGCYTACAATGCAGGCCACCGCATATTTGGAGAGAATCGCGTTCAGGAAATGGCCATGAAATATGAGGAATTACCACAAGATATTGAATGGCACGCRATTGGGCACTTGCAACGCAATAAAGTYAAGTTTATCGCGCCATTTGTTTCCCTCATCCACTCAGTGGATAGCTGGAGGTTGTTAGACACAATTGAAGCTGAWGGGGCGAAAAACGATAGAACAATCAATTGCCTGCTACAAGTATGTATTGATCAAGGGGAAACAAAATCAGGGTTTTCTGAGGAAGAGCTTTGTGAAATAATGGATGGGTCGGAGTTGGGAAGCCTGAGCCATGTAAACATCAAGGGGCTTATGGGTATGGCCACCCATACCGAAGATGCAGATCAGATAAGAACAGAATTCCAGGGTCTCAATGCGATCTTTCAAAAGTATGACTCTATGGAGATCTTGTCCATGGGCATGTCCGGCGATTATAAGATTGCRATTGAAGAAGGCAGCAATATGATAAGGCTGGGARGTTTGATATTTGGCGAAAGAGACTAATTTTATCCCCATGAGYGCRATTCTWCAATTTACCAATGCTTCCATCTTTCAACAAGAACATCTTGTTCTTTCCGAGGTAACGCTCACAGTGAATGAAGGTGAATTTGTTTACCTGGTAGGAAAAACAGGAACCGGTAAATCCAGCCTGTTAAAGACCTTGTATTGTGACCTTCCGCTTACCGAAGGGGAGGGTTCAATYGTGGAATATGATCTCARAAAAATAAAGACAAGAGAAATCCCTTATTTGAGAAGAAAACTRGGGATTGTTTTTCAAGACTTTCAGCTGCTAACGGATCGATCCATAGCCGMCAACTTGATATTCGCTATGAGGGCAACWGGYTGGAAAGACAAAAAAGAAATCAASGGCAAAGTAGCGGAAGTGCTGGGAAAAGTTGGTTTGATTGACAAGGGGAATACCATGCCATATCAAATTTCCGGGGGAGAGCAGCAACGTGTGGCTATAGCGCGGGCATTGGTCAATAATCCCCAGGTAATTCTTGCCGATGAGCCCACAGGGAACCTGGATGCRGAAATTTCGGAAGAAATCGTTCGMCTYCTCAARGAAATTTCTACTGSGGGAACGGCTGTSATCATTGCAACCCACGATGGAAATATCTTAACTAAGTTTCCATCAAGGACCTTAACTTGTGAGGGAGGGAAAGTGCATTCCCAAGTGGGAACTACGGCGAGYTATATWTAAATTCCCARGGCMRGNCTGAAACTCAAATCCCAATAGCTAAGCTAAATCCAAGGCAAAAGTT
>NVRW01000029.1:20365-34306 GCA_002400975.1 Flavobacteriales bacterium
YTMAAAWYCTGTGCYATTGCCTGTTGGCTGTGTTTTGAACATTTGGATTTTTGTTGCTTAATTATCTTTGGCATTTAGGGTCTTACTGAATATTATTTATTCAGCGCACAATAAACAACTCAGTCCCTCAAATCAATAACCTCAACACCAGGATGTTTTGAGGAGTCAAATTTAAAGTCAGCAGCTGTGGTAGTAATGTTGGGTGTTAGCTTCAGAATTTTATACGTGTAGTTATCACCTTCCTTACCTACTATAGTGATCGARTATATTTGTTTCTTAACCTTATCTACATACAGGTTAATGGTGTGATATGATTTTTCGTCTGCTGCTTCAGGAAATAGTTTGATCAGCTGTAACGTTTTGCCCGCCTTTACTTCCTCCTTCACATACTGGTATTTAAAACCTTTCTCGTAGATCGTAAAAATATTTGTGGGGCTTAGCGTTCCCTCCTCGTACTCYGCTTCAGATATTTGCACTTCCTCGTCATCAATTAAATGTGTCCAYTGGWTTTCRCCATCAGAGTAAATTTCCCGGCCCGCTATGAGAAGCCGGTAATGATCACCTTTCAACAGGAGATTTCCTTCCTGCGATTCATGTATGTTATCCTGCTTATTGTCCATAGAGTACAGAAAGCTAATGTCCAAAGAGGAATACGTTTCAGTTTTGGCACTTACTCCATCCAGGATTTTTTTCGCCTTAGGATCCTGGTCCTGAGCTCCCTGAGCATTTGAAAGACTGCTTGCCAGCAGCAAAATTGAGACGAGGATTGCTTTTATTTGTGAGTTCATTCTTCTTCTATTTTAGGTTTTTCATTATCAGTCTGATCTCCTTTTGACAAATACTGTTCCAGGTTGTACTCGTCGGGCATCAGAACTTGTCTTGCTTTACTGCCATCAAATGGCCCAACAATCCCAGCAGACTCTAATTGATCAATCATTCTGCCAGCACGGTTATAGCCTATTTTYAARCGACGTTGTAACAATGAGGCGGATCCTTGCTGGTGCTGCACAACAATTCTAGCCGCTTCCTCAAACATCACATCCCGGTCACCATCATCTCCAGAACCGCCACCTCCGCCACTATCGTCCACATATTCTGGTAAAGCAAAAGCATGCGCGTAACCCTGTTGCGCTTCAATATGTTTTGTCACTAACTCGACTTCCGGTGTATCTACAAAAGCACATTGCAGCCGGATGAGGTCGCTACCATTGGAGAACAACATATCGCCTTTACCTACCAACTGTTCTGCTCCCGGCCTATCCAGTATCGTTGCCGAGTCRATTTTTGAAGTAACCCTGAATGCAATTCGGACCGGAAAATTGGCYTTGATGGTTCCTGTGATAATATTGACACTGGGTCGCTGGGTGGCTATGATAAGATGAATACCGATGGCMCGTGCCTTTTGCGCAATCCTGCCCAACGGGCTTTCAATCTCCTTACCCGCCGTCATTATAAGATCGGCAAACTCGTCGATGACAACCACTATATATGGAAGGTATCGATGTCCATTTTTGGGGTTTAATTTCCTGGCAACAAATTTATCGTTGTATCTGGATAATTCCCTTACCTGCGCATCTTCTAACAATCGATACCTGTCCTCCATTTCAATGCATAGGGAATTAAGCGTATGCACAACCTTTTTAGTGTCAGAAATAATGGCATCCTCGCCGTCAGGCAATTTTGCCAGATAGTGCTTTTCAATTTTCTTATAGAGTGTCAATTCTACAATCTTGGGATCAACCAGTACAAATTTGACCTGAGAAGGGTGCTTCTTRTATARKARRGAAATCARRATMGTGTTCAACCCYACCGANTTTCCYNTGCCCGGTAGCYCCAGCCAGGAGCARGTGCGGCATTTTTGTGAGGTCAGCGATAAGGATTTCATTGGTTATCGTCTTACCTAAACCAATCGGCAACTCCGCTTTGGAATTCTGAAATTTCTCAGATGATATTACCGACTTAATAGAGACAATCTTGGGCTTGATATTGGGCACTTCAATTCCTACGGTACCCTTTCCAGGTATTGGTGCAATAATCCTGATGCCCAGGGCGCTCAAGCTCAATGCGATRTCGTCGTCCAGGTTCCTGATTTTGGATATCTTGATTCCGGCTGAGGGRACAATTTCATAYAATGTAACYGACGGACCGACGGTTGCCTTTATTTTATCAATTTCRATATTAAAATTTCGCAGGGTATCAACAATTTTATTCTTGTTYCGCTCCAGCTCATCCTTATCGATTTCTATATCTGTCCCACCATGGTCCTCCAGCAAGTCAGTGGAAGGAAATTCAAAGGAGGAAAGGTCCAGCGTGGGATCATAGTTGGAAAGTTCTTGTTCGTCTTTTATTTGGTCAGATGAAATGACTTCCTCTTCTGGAACTTCTTCAATCTGAAGCTCAAGGTCACCCTCTTCTGATTCACCACCCGCGTTAATCGAATCAGCGTCTTTAGCTTCTTCCTCAGTATTGATCTCCAGTTCCATTGCGACCCCTTCTTCTACTACCTCCGACACCTCTTCTGCCCCGGCATCTTCATCAGTCTTAGCTTCTGGATCGCTGCCAATTTCAATGCCCGCTCCAGTCATTGTTGAAGTTGCAGTCTCAGTCTCCTCCAGGTTCTCGTCACCATCACCCCCTACCGATTTCTTGCCCCAATCAAAGGATATATTGAAAGCGACAATCAAATAGGAGACAAATGCAAAYACCAAAAATATTCCAGTGCCAATRYTACCMAGWACMCCTTGYAACCAWATRTCRCTRAYKATKCCAAASGYSCCWCCCATRAGGTGRTAMACATCATCTGAGGYSATYGYATTAAACARGTAGCCCAATGTGATRGAGAGCCAGATCAGCAYGAAGAAAGAATGTTTCAATATCTTCTTTACCGGAAGTATAGAGATACCAAATACCAGGCGCACCCCAATAAGGAAGCTGTTGAGCACRAACAAGTAGGAAGTGATGCCAAACCATTTGTAAATGAACAAATGCGAAACAACYGCACCCARRCGYCCAAGCCAGTTATCYACCTKCTCYGTTGAATTGAACACCAGGGAAAATCCTTGATCTTTCACGATGCTCATGTCCGAGCTCCAGGTRAAAAGATAAGAGGAAAAGGAAATCAGTAAGTAAGGGSCAGCAATRAAWAGAAAAAATAAGCCYGYGATCTTTCGGAATTGTTCATCGCTTAAGAGAGTTCTAATTGATTGAAAAATGCTGGTTTTGTCACTCCTGGATGCCGAACGACTTTTTCTGCGAGTCATAAAAACAAATCACGGTATTAGCAATGGAGAAACAGGCCTATATCTCCTTAAACCCTTCGAAAATCTTGTCCATGCCATCCTGGTCAATCTCCTCATAATCCTCAGGAACAACAAAATAGCTTTCGTCGATCTTTTCCTTAACCACACCGATTGCGGTCAGCCGCATTTCATAATTGTATTTTCTTACCTGATACTCCAGCAACACCCCTTTAATCTCATGAAAGGGTGTACACCAATTTGAGTTATCCAAACCAATTTCATCGGTATAATAAATACTGAACTCCTCCTTAATATTATCCTTAAACGTAACAATGGCTTTTTTGCACTCATAACCCGCAACCATCTTTGTTGAATCAACCAGATGAATTTTCATTGCCGGCAATTCHGAGTACAAATTCTCGATTTCACCAGAATCTACTCTGAGTGCATATTTTTTGTTCATCAATTTCACCAGCTGAAACACGGTTTTCGTTTCAGGGAAAGCCATTAATTGAGTTTTAAATACCCCCATGCCAGCACTYAATGATCCRACCGTCCTATCATCTTTAAATCGCAAAATCATCTCATTGGGCAGGATGCCAGCCATAAGATCYCCTGCRTCCGTTTCCGGGTACGTGATCTCAAACTCAATATAYCCCTCYGAGATATTATCTTGAAAAATTGAATCRCATCCGCCCAGAAACAGCAGAATTATGGGWAGCAGAATACTATATATGCGGTTCACACTGTGCATTGGTACACCYAAAAATTTGAAGGACAAATATATCTAATTTATTTGATTATTTACTGATTGAAAATCGAGTCTGGATCGACGCAATCCCTCAATTTCACGCTTGATTATCTGGCTTTTAATTTGCTTGGTTCCAAATGCGTTTTTGAACATCGATATGGCCAATTCAGTATCAAACGGTTTACAAGAATAAACATCAGCGGTCACYAATCCAGCGCCRGGRAATGTGTGAATGCTAATATGACTTTCGGCAATCATTACGAAGGCACTTATTCCACCCTGATCCCAGGAATTRAGTTCATCATCACACCTGACCAAYACGGGATCATGCAGCTTACGCATTCCCAATACCACCACCATCTTCTCCAAAAAGGYTCTTAACTCATCCAGGTTCAACAGAATATCTCCAGTACAACCAATACAATCCAAAGTTAAATGACTGCCCTGTAACTCRGCTCGTTCTTCGATCATCTTATCGTTAATTTTTGTTCTTTTGTATGCCCACGTTTTCAAGGGGAAATTAGCTTGCAAATATTAATATTTTTGGCGCTTTTTTATGCATTATTGGGGAAATTATGGAAAAGGAAAGGAAATTGGCGGTGGTGGCACTTGGCGGAAACGCGTTGCTGCGTGATAATGAGAATGGGACAGTTGTCGAACAGGAAGCGAATGTTACTGCTACCCTACAGCAGGTGCTTTTTCTGATAGAAGATGGTTATGACCTCGTAATCACCCATGGCAATGGCCCACAAGTAGGCAGCCTATTAATGCAGAATGATGCTGGAGAAGAGTTATACGGCATCCCTCAAATGCCATTGAATATTTGTGTTGCAGAAACACAAGGAGAAATAGGATTCATGATTGAAAGGATGTTGMGAAACATCCTGATTGAAAGCAATATTGASAGAGCCATACTCACCTTAGTCACGCAGGTGATAGTGGATGAAAAAGATCCAGCGTTTAAGAATCCAACAAAGCGAATTGGACGTAATTATTCAAAGGAACAGGCGGATAAAATGACGGCYGAAAAGGGTTGGATATTTAAGGAAAGTGCCAAAATTGAAGAGACCTGGCGGCGTGTGGTTGCTTCGCCAATGCCGAAGGAAATTTTYAACAGGGATACAATAGGGCGTATTGCCAGGCAAGGTGCCATTGTAATCGCCGGTGGCGGTGGYGGAATACCSGTGTATAGGGACGCTGAAGGAAAAGTACGGACCGTTGATGCGGTCATCGAYAAGGACTTTGCYTCCTCSCTTTTRGCRTCCAGAATCGGGGCAGATGAGTTTTAYATMCTGACCGACGTGCCATTYGTRTACCGCAACTTCGGTAAGGATAACGAGGAAAAGCTGGAATTCCTCAACAATRAAGATGGGCAGGCATTGCTGGACTCAGGAGTRTTGGGMGAGGGAAGTATGGCSCCTAAAGTGAGAGCTGCMCTATACTTTRTTAACCACGGTGGTGATAAGAGCGTAATCACGGAAGCCACCAAACTCAGGGATCGAAGCTACGGCACCAAGATAACTATGGAATACGATAATTGAAAAGCGATTGGGTATGTTGTTACAGATGCATCGCTACCCGCMMGAGCAATATCGTTTGRACRGACRCACAGAATGAYGGTTCACGYGMAYARCACTTWTGARATAYTAAACACCTGGAAATATGGCCAACCTRAAAAATAGAAATTTCTTAAAACTACTGGACTTTTCACCAGAAGAAATCACTTATTTGATCAACCTATCTGCCGATTTAAAAGCAGCGAAAAAGGAAGGTCGGGAAACTCAAAAATTGTTGGGAAAGAACATTGCCCTGATATTTGAAAAGAGTTCAACACGCACCCGATGCTCCTTTGAGGTGGCATCCTACGATCAGGGTGCACATGTCACTTACCTGGGACCCTCCGGTTCTCAAATCGGAAAGAARGAATCCATGAAGGACACRGCCCGGGTTTTAGGGMGMATGTACGATGGAATTCAGTATCGGGGYTTTGGCCAGGAGGTRGTTGAGRYATTGGGMGAATAYGCCGGCGTACCGGTATGGAACGGCCTGACTGATGAATACCACCCCACCCAAATTCTCGCYGATCTTTTGACCATGCAAGAGCATAGCTCCAAGGACCTCAAAGACATTTCCTATTGCTACATGGGAGATGCRCGGAACAATATGGGTAATTCACTTATGATWGGGGCAGCTAAACTGGGAATGGACTTCAGGGCTGCAGCGCCTCAGAATGTTCAGCCCGAAGAAGAACTGGTAGCCRAAGCTCAAAARATTGCCGGRGAAACAGGTGGTTCTATMTTAATCACCGATAATGTTGAGGARGCGGTCAARGGCTGTGACTACCTCTGTACKGACGTWTGGGTATCAATGGGAGAGCCTGATGAAGTCTGGGCCGARCGAATTGAATTGYTAAAGGRCTATCAAGTCAATARRCAGGCAATGGAACTCACTGGTAACCCMGACGTTAAATTTCTTCACTGCCTGCCTGCTTTCCACAACCGTGATACGCAAGTAGGCGAAGARATTTACCAGAAATTTGGATTAGATGGCCTTGAAGTGACTGAAGACGTTTTTGAGTCTCCCGCTTCGGTCGTATTTGATGAAGCTGAGAACAGGGTTCACACCATCAAAGCGGTGATGGTGGCTACGCTGGGAGAGTGATTAAACAAATTGGGRTTGAGAATCTTGTTTACCCCAACCCCAATTTATTTAAGTTCATTACTCAAACTGTGCCAGCGTACGCTTAATGATATCTACACAATCGAGGAGTTGCTCTTCAGTAATCACAAGTGGTGGCGCAAATCKGATTATATCCCCGTGAGTTGGCTTGGCCAGCATGCCGTTTTCCTTTAAGGCAACGCATACGTCCCAGGCTTCTTTGCCGCCCTTTGGTTTGATCACGATAGCGTTTAACAATCCTTTTCCTCTAACCAAGGTAACCATACCAGAATCAATTTTATTCAATTCRTCTCTCAACAGTTGACCCAACTTTTCCGACCTTGCCGCCAGATCTTCATTCTTAACCACTTCCAGCGCAGCGATTGCCACCTTGCAAGCCACTGGATTGCCACCAAATGTAGAGCCATGCTCCCCKGGTTTGATCACCAACATGATATCATCATTGGCAAATACCGCRGAAACRGGGAATACACCGCCTGAAATCGCTTTGCCMAGGATTAAWATATCTGGYTTTACATTTTCRTGATCACATGCCAGCAATCKACCCGTACGSGCAATACCTGTCTGTACTTCATCAGCAACAAAGAGTACATTCTTCTCCTTACACAGTGCAAGTGCCTTTCGCAGATATCCCTCATCCGGAACAAATACCCCAGCCTCMCCCTGAATCGGTTCAACCAGGAACCCGGCAACGTTCGGATCTTCCAGCTCTTTGGCCAAAGCGTCAATATCATTATAAGGTATAGATACAAAGCCAGGGGTAAATGGACCAAAATCGTCMCGGGCTTCAGGATCATTCGATGCCGAAATGATGGTAATTGTTCTGCCGTGAAAGTTGTTCTCACACACAATGATTTTTGCTTGATTCTCTGGGATACCCTTCTTCTTGTATCCCCACTTTCGAACGAGCTTCAACGCGGTTTCCACCGCTTCAACACCAGTGTTCATAGGGAGCACCTTATCAAAACCAAAATACTCAGTCACATACTTTTCATACTCACCCAGGCAATCGTTGTAAAATGCCCTGGAAGTCAAAGCCAATTTCTGAGCCTGATCAACCATGGCACCAACAATTTTAGGATGACAATGTCCCTGGTTAATCGCTGAGTATGCCGATAGAAAATCGTAGTACTTCTTTCCCTCTACATCCCAGACGAATACACCTTCCCCCCTGGAAAGGACAACAGGCAGTGGATGGTAGTTGTGTGCACCATACTTGTCTTCCATTTTCATAATTTCTTCTGAACCCATAGTTGCTGTAGCTAAATCTTCCATTTTCTGATTTGTTAAAATTTATAAGTCTCTTTAATAAAATACCGACAAGCAGGTTAGCGAGCCATCCCCAGCCCTGATCTGTGACATATCAATTGGATGAATTTGAAAACCCCTGTCCGTTAGCGCCTTGTGCGCCGATGGGTAGCCTTCCGCCACCAAAATATCATTGTCAAATCCGATGGTATTCGCGCCATAAACTTCTTCCTCCGGAATCCAAATTACCTCGGCGTCCTCCGGAAAGCTATCCTCATCAAAGTAAACGCGTGGCGCCAATATGATGCCCGGAGCCGGGGAACTGGCAATACTCTTTAAATGCAATGCGTTGGACGGAATCGGAATTTCATGAACCGTATATCCCATAGGTGTAACAAAATCACGGAGCTGTCGAGCTCCCTCTACATTGGTTCTTTTGCTGATCCCTACCAGGTACTTATCTCCAAATTTGAGTACATCTCCCCCATCCATTCGCGCAGGTGAAACCATCCTGGACAATTCAAGCTCACCCTCAAGGCCTGCCTTCACCACTTCCTGCTCCCCGGTTCTCGTATCATGGCCTGATATTGTCAGCAATCCTTTTCCTTCACATACCACTATCTGATCCTCCACGAAGCAGCAATCCGGATAGGCATTGTCTGTAAGCAATTCCTGYACCTCCACACCAAATCTCCGTAAGGATTTGACATAARTTTTATGCTGTCGTTTTGCTTCCTCAACATCTGTCGGTCCTGTTCCAAAATACACCGAAAGCGCTTGGTCAAAAGTGTCCGCCACTCCCCTTACTATCGCCCTTTTATTATCACTCATATCCCGTACTAATTCAATTGGATTTTATTTGATTATTCAGATAAATCCTTCTTAATTTGTCGTCTAAAATAATGCAAGCACAAAATTACGAGTTAAACTCATTTCCCCAAACAATTTTTGTCTATTCGGAGGTCAATGGAGCTAGAGAAAATCTTACAAGAGAAAGCAAGTGAAGGGCTGAACAATTTGTTCACTGYRACGTACCRGTCAGACAAGATTAATCTTCAAAAAACAAGAAAGGATTTTGAGGGAGATGTAACCATCCTYACATTCCCATTCACCTCACTCTCYAAAAAAWCTCCTGAAGAAACCGGTGAGCTRTTRGGCGAGTTCCTCGTTGCCAATTCTGAAGTGGTTGATCGCTATAACGTAGTGAAGGGGTTTCTGAACCTTCAGATTTCCGATTCCTATTGGGTACAATTGCTTTCAGACATTTCCAAATTGGAGTCATACGGGCCAGCACGCCAACCATCRGGTAAAACTATCATGGTTGARTACTCCCAACCCAATACGAACAAACCTTTGCATCTGGGGCACCTGCGCAACAATATGCTCGGATTTTCSCTTTCAAATATCTTAAAAGCCAATGGCCATAAAGTGATCATGGCCAATATTATCAATGATCGTGGAATCCACATCTGTAAGTCCATGCTCGCCTGGCAAAAATGGGGTAATGGAGAAACMCCTGAATCATCTGGATTGAAGGGAGATAAAGTGGTTGGCAAATACTATGTTGCATTTGACCAACACTACAAGGAGGAAATCAAAGAATTGGTAGATAAGGGGATGAATCAGGAGGAAGCSGCTAAGAAKGCGCCTTTGATTCTGGAGGCCCAGGAAATGCTACARCAGTGGGAAGCTGGYGACAAAGAAACCAGGGATYTATGGAAAACGATGAATGGATGGGTTTTAGCTGGTTTTGACGTMACMTAYAAGAACTTAGGCGTATCATTTGACGAGGTCTACTATGAATCCGACACCTATATATTGGGAAAGGATCATGTTGCCAATGGGCTGGATAAAGGAATGTTCTTTCAGAAAGATGACARRTCRATTTGGTGTGATCTTTCACATGACAAGATGGATCCAAAGCTACCGCTCAGAGGCGATGGAACCTCTGTTTACATAACACAGGACATTGGAACAGCTGTTCAACGCTTTGAGCAATACAATTTAGATCGTCAGATCTACGTAGTGGGAGATGAACAACTACATCACTTCAAAGTGCTCTTTTCCATATTGAAAAAAATGGGCTATGACTGGGCTGATTCCAATTACCATCTGTCTTATGGAATGGTTGAATTGCCTTCCGGGAAAAWGAAATCTCGTGAAGGGACCGTCGTTGATGCCGACGATATAATGGAGGAAATGATCTCAACTGCCAAGGAACTGTCGGAAGAGTTAGGCAAACTCGGCGAAATTGAAGAAGGTGAAAAGGAGCGGCTTTATAATTTAATTGGACTTGGGGCGCTGAAATATTTCCTTTTAAAAGTGGATCCRAAGAAGAAGATGATGTTTGAYCCAAAAGAATCAATTGATTTYGCWGGMAACACMGGACCKTTCATTCARTAYACCTATACACGCATTAAGTCCTTGTTGCGCAAAGCAGGCGATGATCTGGATCTGACCTATASYGAAGACTATACGCTGGATGGTAAAGAAAGGGAATTGATCAAACTCATTTCYGAATATCCAGCGGTGATTGAGGATGCAGGAGAATCRCTATCCCCTGCCYTGGTTGCCAATTATGTGTATGAACTGGCTAAGGGATTTAACAACTTCTACCAATCATTGTCTATACTCAAGGATGTTGAGCCTGAAGTAACTGCCTTCAGACTAAACCTGTCAAATGAAACCGGCAAGGTTGTTCAATCAGCAATGCTATTGCTGGGCATTGAGTTRCCAGACAGAATGTAAGCYATAATTGCGCGACCAACTCAGGGAGTTCCCTGAATAATTTCTTACCTTTGCATCCCTTCTGAAAAGCTACAGAAGACTCATTTATAGCAGATGTTTGAAAATTTAAGTGACAAATTTGACAGGGCRTTCAAGATCCTTAAAGGTCATGGGAGCATAACRGAAATCAACGTTGCAGAAACGCTGAAAGAAGTACGTCGTGCCCTGATTGATGCYGATGTCAATTATAAGATAGCAAAGGACTTTACGGAACGTGTAAAGACCAATGCACTSGGGCAAAATGTACTGACTGCCGTTGAACCCGGTCAGCTTATGGTGAAGATCACCAGGGACGAGCTGGCGAATTTAATGGGCAGCACCAATGTAGAAATTGATCTTTCGGGCCATCCCAGTGTTATCCTCATTGCCGGCCTTCAAGGGTCTGGTAAAACAACATTCGCGGCCAAACTTGGCTTGCACCTAAAATCAAAGAAAAACAAGAATCCACTTCTGGTGGCTTGTGACATATACCGCCCGGCTGCAATTGAYCARCTCCACGTRGTTGGGGAACAAGCMGGTGTTGATGTTTATTCRGACAAGGAGAACCAGGATGCCGTTTCTYTGGCTCAAAAAGGAATTGCACAAGCCAAGRCCAATGGCAATGATGTRGTGATMATCGACACYGCGGGCCGTTTGCACATAGATGAGAAAATGATGGCTGAAATCAAGGCTATCAAGAAAGCTGTAAATCCACATGAGTCACTTTTTGTRGTAGATGCCATGACCGGACAGGATGCCGTGAACACMGCYAAGGCATTCAATGAGMAAATTGACTATGACGGTGTTGTATTGACCAAACTGGATGGTGATTCACGTGGCGGTGCYGCACTTTCAATAARGTCKATTGTAGACAAGCCATTGAAGTTCATTGGGACCGGGGAGAAACTTGACGCACTTGACGTTTTCCACCCGGATAGAATGGCAGATAGAATTCTGGGTATGGGCGATGTAATCTCCCTTGTTGAGCGTGCACAACAGCAGTTTGACGAGGAGGAAGCCCGTAGGGTGCAGAAGAAGATTGCCAAAAACCAGTTCAACTTTGATGATTTCCTCAAGCAGATCCAGCAGGTGAAAAAAATGGGAAAYCTGAAGGACCTGGTAGGAATGATCCCGGGAGCGGGTAAAGCCTTAAARGATGTAGATATAGATGACGATGCATTTAAATCTATAGAGGTAATCATAGGTTCTATGACCAAAGAGGAGCGCGCCTATCCTCCCATTATTAATGGAGCGAGGAGAAAGAGAATTGCAGCTGGAAGTGGAACGACCGTGGAGGAAGTCAACAAGCTCATCAAACAGTTCAATGACATGAGCAAGATGATGAAAATGATGACGGGAGGTGGTGGCAGAGCAGCCATGCAAAGAATGAAGGGCATGATGCCGAATATGTAAKGWNAYAATTGTAAGACCATTGTTRAACAATTGTATGGCGATGATGAACAATTGTAAGACCATTGTTAAACAATTGTATGGCGATGATGAAACCATCGCCTGACCTGGTAGCGATTTTCAATAAATATATTTAGCTGTTTTCATGAGGTTAGAGGAATTTGAAACATACAATTTGTCGATCGAACTTGGTGAAGAGGTATGGGCAATTGTCAATAAGTGGGATTTCTTTAATCGGGATACGATTGGCAAACAAGTAGTACGTTCAGTAGATTCAGTTGCAGCCAATTTAAGTGAAGGATTGGGAAGACATTTTTTCAAAGAGACAAGGAATTTTGCATATTACTCCAGAGGGTCTCTACTTGAAACAAAAACATGGCTTGGAAAAGCGAGGCGACGAGCATTGATTTCGGATTTAGAATATGAAAACCTGGAATCCAGGATTCGAAACATTGAAGTAAAACTGAATAACTATATTCGGTCACTTGGGAATWARWSRAWKYWRWMMMRTAMWWWKKGWYGWYYGMAYCWRKWSARRAKSTRWSRRYWRTTKTACAAACGTCTTACAAWGTCTAACATTTTMAATTCMTAAYCTTGAGCGAAAAYCAAATTTCAGATCCAAGAACCGTTAACTACACGCTRCTTGACGGAAAAMAGACTTCCGCWGAYATHAAAGCSGAATTGGCYATMGARGTTGAAAARATTAAAAAGGARGGCGGCGTTACTCCTCACCTYGCAGCTATMCTGGTAGGAGACGATGGAGCCAGYCAAACGTATGTGAACGCCAAAGTGAAAGCCTGTGAACTCATCGGATTCAAATCCTCATTRTACAGATTTGATGCATCGATCACCGAAYCTGAACTACTCGCCAAAATAGAAGAGCTAAAYRATGATCCAGACCTACATGGCTTCATTGTACAATTGCCTTTACCYGATCATATTGACGAACAAAAAATTACGGAAGCAATTGCACCGGAAAAAGATGTAGATGGCTTTCATCCGGAAAACGTCGGTAAGATGGCTCTTGACCTGCCGACCTTCGTATCGGCTACACCATATGGGATAATGCAACTACTGGAGCGGTATAAAATAGATACTGTGGGAAAGAACTGTGTCATTATAGGACGCAGTCATATTGTAGGCTTGCCRATGAGTATATTAATGGCTAAAAAGACYGATCCTGGAAATTGCACCGTCACGGTCTGCCACAGCAGAACACAAAACATCAAGGARTTCACTCTTAATGCAGATATTATTRTAGTMGCACTTGGAAGCGCCGAATTTCTAACRGCKGATATGGTAAAAGAAGGAGTTGTGGTAATTGATGTTGGGATTACCCGKGTGAAAGACGATTCYAAAAAGAGCGGTTACAGACTTGTRGGCGATGTAAAATTTGACGAGGTAGCTGCAAAGAGYTCCTATATTACACCAGTACCAGGGGGTGTGGGTCCAATGACCATCGCCTCCTTGCTTATGAATACCTTGTCTGCTGCAAAGAGGATGAGCAAGTAAAGAAGAGCGTTAAAATCTCAGATGCTTAACTGAGGTACCCTTGTTTCTCAATTCATGGCAGGCATCAATTCCAACCTGAAGGTGCATATTGAGAAAATTGTCACTTACTTTTTTATCACTCTCCGATGTTTTAATCCCCTCTGAAATCATTGGTTGATCGGACACCAGCAATAGCGCTCCCACAGGTATTTCATTCACAAATCCAGCCGTAAAAAGTGTGGCAGTTTCCATATCAATCGCCATGCAGCGGGTTTGCCTTAAGTATTTCTTGAATTCTGCATCGTGCTCCCACACTCTTCTATTTGTGGTATAAACAGTTCCGGTCCAATAGTCCTT
>NVRW01000030.1 GCA_002400975.1 Flavobacteriales bacterium
TCAGAAATGGGAAAGATGATATAATTAATATTTACCCAAATCCCAATAGGGGTATTTTCAATTTTACCGCTAAAGAAAATGGTAATTATGAATTGATCAACACATTAGGGAAAGTTATTGATAAGAGGAGTGTTGTTAGGAATAATACATATGCAGTTGATTTAAGCAGATGGTCTTCCGGTATTTATTTACTGAGATACACCACCGAATCGAATCAGGTTTCTATGCGTAATATTGTGTTGAAGAAATAATAAAATTTGCATATACATACTATTGCGGTGGCAAATTCCGCACATTAAAGTGGGTAGTGGAAATTCTTATGATCTTTGTGTTTAGTTTCTTATAAAAATGAAGAGCGCTGGAAAAGCAAGCTCTTTTGCAAAGTTTTGGTTTCTGGGTTGTCTTGTATGGCTTTGGGAATGTGCTTGCCGTTCGTTGGCTAAAATCAAATAAAACTCTCTTGCGCTTTGACAAAATGAGTTTCAGTTAGTCAATAAGGTCAAGCCAAGGTTCATTAAGGGTACGTTTCCTATATTCGCTTTCAAAGTCAAAATGTCAGTCCATACTTGACGTGACAATTCCAGTCAAACCGTCCCCTCCTCTCCGAGGAAAAGCGCCCACCTAAACCAAGTGATTGTTTCAAGGCTATTGCGCTTTACCTTTTGCTTGGATCAAAAACAAACAAAAGATATGGCAAACAAACCAATAGCAATGGATTTGGCATAAACCATGAGTTTCTCAAAGTCGAACATTATTGGAAAGAGTTGAAAATGGTTGGAATTGGAATGTGGGATTTGAGGGAAGTGAACTGGAAGTTTTTGAGTTGGAGTGTGAGTCCTGAGGGAAATGAGTTTRGAGTTTAGAGTTTAGAGTTTAGAGTTTAGAGTTTAGAGTTTAGAGTTTAGAATAATAGTTTAACGCAAAATCATCTACTTACTCCAATTGTAATGCTGGTTCATCGCTTTTAACATCCTTTGCAACCCTCTTGGAGGATATCTCTGAGCATGTTTATCTAGATATTCTTTACTTGGGCCATAAAAAACCTCCTTGGTTTCCATATCCTTAATCACAAAATAGAACCTTGTTTCTATGTAGGTTTTTATTTCAGTCCTATCCACTGAGGTTTTAGTCACTTTGTATTCTTCGGTTTTAGGGAACAAGATATAGCGATATCCCTTATCCATGTACGATTCATAATCAGCACCGCTGATTAATTTGTACTTATAAGGATAAAACTTTTCCATGTGTTTTTGATATGGTCCTGGATTGAAAGTTTTTGACAGTTGTTGTGCCATTACCAGAATTTCGTTTTTCTCAAGAATTTCACTTGCTGGAAAACCCTGAGTACCTTTATTTTCTTCCATTACCACTTTCATTATATCCATACCTTTTTGATCTGCCACATACTCTACTGCTTCAGCTTCCTCTAAAAAATAAGAAGGGTCTTTAGCAGCTATATCCTTAGCCACTGCCTTGAATGCATCTTCAATTGATAACCCCCTGTTTCTTACCACATAAATTTCGTTGGGATCAGTCGCTCCAATAGGTTGGATGGAGATTGCTACAGGTTTAATATGTTCAAGGGTAAGTTTCCCCTTAGCAAATGCCTTTTTCGCTTTTTCCAGATTAATCATTGATATGGATATAGTGTAAACAGGATCGAATTCGGCTAAGCTATTCATCATATCTTCGATAATGTCAGGATTTGTTCGCGCCTCTCCCAAGTTGATATYWWYRMAWRYTRWTRRWTSMRTKKWSMWWKYTRCMRKTWTMWGYCKWRRMRWYRMTRWTWTSMMMYSAAACATTCCTTCATCAATTGACGGGTAGTCACTTGCCGTTATTTTTTCTGACCTTTTAAATGGAATAGCCGCAACAATCAATTTGCTCCTTTCCACTCCGGGTTTCAACATGGTAAACATGTTCACCACACAGTTGCTGTTTTTGGCAAGTAAAGTGTTGGGCAAATCACCTTTTTGAGCTGTTAATGTGTYGGMGGTGCATACTGCRAGCAATAAGCTTAGTAYGACTATTCGACTGTTTATGAGATTGAGCTGTGCGATAGATTTGGAAGAAGGCTTSATCATTCTGAATACGGGTTTATGATAGTAAAAATAGGGKTTTTGTCCCTATARGGTGTRCTATGGAATAAAAAAAGGACAAGCCCAATTTTTGCGACTTGTCCGGTGAGGTGGCACCAACTCTCCTTCGCCTGGGCTTCGGCGGGCAGGCTGGAATCCCCGCACAAGCTGCGCGGTTCGGGGTAAACTTCTCTCCAGATTTGGTTCGCTATCGCTCACAAAAAAGCCCTCAGCAAAGCTGAAGGCTTCTGTTACCACTCCCGGTGGTCGTGGTACCAGCTGGAATCGAACCAGCGACACATGGATTTTCAGTCCATTGCTCTACCAACTGAGCTATGGTACCAGCCAATATTTTCAGTCCATTGCTCTACCAAAGAGCCCTGCCTGCCKGCMGGCAGGTATGRAACCAGCCAATAATARCGGCGGCAAATGTATCAACAATTTGGTAATTTTGGAAAAATCTGCATCAGATTGACCAATGAACCTCACAATTGATATAGGCAATACGCGRACGAAGATCGCCCTTTTTAAGGAAGAAAAGCTYCTTGAAACCCAGAGCCTTGATCAAGAACGGGAACTGGAATCATTCYTAGACTCSCACACCGGGATTCGCCATATTATTTTTTCGACAGTAGGAAGTCCTTTGGATGCTCTCCAAACTCATGGAAGTTCTGTAAGTGTTGTCCATCTAGATCAGGATACGCCAATACCSTTGGAGAATAAATATGAGACGTTGGGCACTCTTGGCGCTGATCGAATCTCAAATGCGGTTGGTGCAGCACATCTGTATCCTAAGAGCAACATTCTTGTAATTGATGCGGGAACTTGCATTACGCTTGATATAGTGAATGAAGAAAATCAATATTTAGGAGGCTCCATTTCAAATGGAATTCAAATGCGCTTTCAAGCCTTAAATACTTTTACTGAAAACCTTCCGTTAATTGGRCATGAAAACCCGGATTACCCTGATCTCATTGGYAAATCAACRGAGTCTTCSATCAGGTCGGGGGTAATYAAYGGRGTGGTSGCTGAGTTRTGTGGGATGATTTCAGCTTACAATAAGCAATTTACAGGTTTAAAAATACTGTTAACYGGTGGCGACGCWAACTATATTGAAACTGAGCTAGAAGATCGGATAGATTCCAAAAAAAATGAGATATTTGCAGACCCAAATCTGGTGCACATCGGGCTAAATGCCATCCTCAACTTTAATGTCAAAAAAACCTCYCAATAATTACCTTTTTGTAGTACTTCTCATTGTTCTGATGGGAAATTCTTGTTTTGCACAAAGCGGGGCTAGCTCGCCYTACTCSATATATGGYCTGGGAGATATCAGCGAAACCGGTTTTCACCGCAATAATGGAATGGGTGGTATATCCCTGGCGKTGAGAGAGCCTAAATCRATCAACCTGTCAAAYCCTGCATCATACACTTCGTTTARGCAGAACTCCTTCGTGTTTGACATTGGTACGGAAATRAAAAGACTRACATTAAACACTGYGGACACAAGTCAGKCGACTTATAATTCATCCCTGTCGTATCTGGCATTTGGYTTTCCTGTTACAAAATGGTGGGGCAGCAGTTTTGGGTTAAGACCCTTCTCCGTGATCAACTACAAGGTTACCGATGAAAGAACGTTGGACAATATTGGTGATGTAAGCTATATTTATGAAGGAAGAGGAGGTATCAATGAAGTGTACTGGGGCAATGCCATTCAGATAGGTGGCCTTTCAATTGGAGGTAATCTCTCATATCTTTTTGGCCCTTTGACGAAAACAAGAAGTGAAATATTTACGCTTGCTAATACATTTCACTATTTCACCAGCGAGAAAATCAATATTGGGGGCGCTTATTATAAGGTTGGTATGCAATACCAGCATGTAATTGACTCAGTGGGCGCTAACGCGCGCAAGAATAAAATTACCCTAACTGCTGGAGCAATTATGGATTTTGATGCAAGCTTAAAAGCAAGGCGCACAACCCTGGGAGTGACATTTGATGATTTTTTACTAGACCCTTTTCTAATTTTACCGAAAGACACGGTACTGAACGTTACGGATACTGGAAATATTCTTCTACCAGGGGGCTATGGAATCGGATTCAGCTTTGATTACGGAAATAAACTGTTGATCGGTATTGATTATTACAGTAAAAGCTGGTCAGACTTTAAGATATTTGATGTACAAGACTCACTGGGGGATTATACCAGATTGGCTCTTGGCCTTCAATTTACACCGGATCCAAATTCAAGCACGAGCTACCTGAAAACCGTACAATACAGAATGGGTTACCTTCGGGAAAACACCCATTTAGTGTTGCGGGGTCAACAATTGACCAAATCTGGCATAAGTTTTGGGATCGGCCTACCATTGAAGCGAATAAGATCAACACTCAATTTTGCATTGGAGGTGGGCACCAGAGGAACCACGGATAATTCACTRCTTCAGGAAAATTATTGGAAAGCAGGATTTGGCCTAACTTTGAGCGATATTTGGTTTGTGAAAAGAAAATACGATTGATAAAATGAAAACCRGGAAGATCATATTGGTAACGATGGCCGTTGTATTRATGGCAGGAAGTTCATTTGCMCAGAAAAAGGGCAAGTATGGAGACACGGAAGAGGATAGTATTAAATGTGTAGAGAACCTCTCCCTGTATATTGAGTTTTACAAGCAAAAAAACTACAAGGACGCATTGGTGGGATGGAGATGGGTATACAACAACTGCCCTCGTGCCAGTAAGAAACTATACGCGGAYGGTGCGAGGATGTTCAAGTAYTTCTCAAAAAAGGAAAAAGATCCRGYAAAAAARARCYTGCTAATTGACACAGTKATGGCAACCTAYGACCAGCGAATTGTACACTTYAAGCAGGAGGGATTCGTGTTGGGAATGAAAGGRGAAGCCTACATGCAGTATCGCAAAGATAAAGTAGAGGAAGCATATGAAATTTTGAAGAAGTCGGTGGATTTACGAGGGAAAAAATCCAAGGCAGGGCCTTTGACTGCTTATTTCCAGGCCAGCGTTAAATTGTTGGAGAAAGAAAAGTTGAGCAAAGATGTAGTGATTGAAAGCTTTGGGACGATTTCTGAAATTATTGAATACCAACTCGGGAGACTTACTGATGAAAAGAAGCGCTCGTTTTATATCAAGGCCAAAGAAAATGTTGAACTTTTGTTTGGACCTATTGCCAATTGTGAAGACCTCGTTAAATTGTATACCGCGCGCTTTGAAGATAATAAAGAGAACACGGATTGGCTAAAGAGAGCTACAGGTCTGATGGACAAAAAAGAGTGCACTGAAGATCCACTCTTTGTCACCTTAGCAGAAACACTTCACAATCTTGARCCATCTGCRCAGTCTGCATACAGCATGGGAAAAATGATGRTTGGNAAAGNGCGAACACAGCAAAGCGGCAACTTTTTTCAAACAAGCYATAGAATTGCAAACTAATGAAGAYACGAAGGCAGATTATTTCCTGAAACTGGCCAACCACTATTTTAGAAATTTAAAACAATCSGCTCAAGCGCGTWCATATGCTCAAAAAGCCGCAGCRGCCAGGTCYGGRTGGGGTGAACCYTATATTGCMATTGGAAATTATTATGCCGCCAGCGCTGAGAAATGCGGTGAAGGGGATGAGTTTAAAACGGCGGCTGTATATTGGGTGGCTGTAGACAAATACAAGAGAGCAAAATCAGTTGATCCAGATGTGGCTGAAGAAGCCAACAAAAAAATTGCTACGTGGTCCAAATATTTTCCCTCAACCGGAGAGGCCCATATGTACGGTGCCCATGCAGGTGATTCATATAAGGTAGAATGCTGGATTAACGAAACTACTACTGCCCGCGTACAGTAAATCAGCCAGGTTATATTTGAAACACTTCGCCTACCTATTGATCTTTTTGCCAATGGTATTCAACTCTTGCGAGAATGATCTTGCAAAGGTGAAGAGTTTAACCGCAGGCGAGAAATTTCCCACTGAAGTTGTCAAAGACGCGGTTGTACTTTACAGCGATTCAGCCATTMTACGGGTACGCCTGACGGCCCCYARGATGGAGCATTACCACGAAGAAGAAGAACCGTATGTTGAGCTGACCGAAGGGATCAACCTCGTATTCTATAACGAACTGGGCGAGGTAACCTCACATCTTACCGCAGATTATGCTATTAATTATGTGCAATTCGGCAGGCTGGAGGCCAAGGGTAATGTTGTTTTAATCAACGAAATTGGCGAAAAGCTCAATACCGAGCATCTGATTTGGAAACAGCGGGAGGAGCGGATCTATTCAGAAGAGTTTGTGAAAATTACTACAGCTGAAGAGATCATTTGGGGAAATGGTTTTGAATCCAACCAAAGCTTCACTAATTTCAAGATCAAAGATATAAGRGGCACCATCATGGTGGAAGAATAAATCAATGTCGAACAAGAAGGCCATTAAATTTATTAGATTTCTGGAGAATGTCTGGATGGTTGTTGCTATTACAACCGCCGCGATCGGTGTATATGAAACCATTTCATTGGGAATAGTGCATTCGTATATGTTTTTTATGTTTTCAATTGTTGCAGGTATCTTATACACTTTGAGACGAAGGCAGAGAATTGGAATGGAAGAAGAGACCAGGGATGACTAGCGGCTTCATCATTTTTGGCACACTGATTTTATCCGCCTTCTTCTCAGGTATGGAGATAGCATTTGTTTCCGCTAATAAGCTGAGAATAGAGCTGAAGGTAAAGCAGGGCAGCATTACTGGAAAAATCTACTCCTATTTTCTAAAGAACGCATCTAAATTTATTGGGTGCATGTTGGTTGGGAACAACATTGCCTTGGTTATATATGGCATAACCATGGCCAGAATCATTGAACCCTACTTACAGGATTATCTGAATGATTTTGGCGTGTTGATCGTCCAAACTATTGCCGCTACAATCCTGGTGCTGGTTACGGCCGAGTTTATACCTAAAACGCTTTTCCGGATTAACCCCAACCARGTGCTGAATATATTCGCYGTACCTGCCGTAATTGCCTATGTGGTACTATTCATTCCTGTTCTCATMACTATTGGRCTCTCTGAATTCATCCTAAAAAAGTTCTTCAAAGTAAAATTGATTTCCACTRAACCGGCATTTGGCAAAGTGGACCTTGACGAATATGTGTCGCCRGTAGAARCAGCTAAACCCCGGAAAGAGGAGGACCCTGAGATACAGATCTTCAGGAATGCACTGGATTTTTCCAAAGTGAAATTGCGAGATTGYATGGTCCCCAGAACGGAGATTATTGCACTGAGCATTGATGAACCAATTGACGTTTTGAAGAATMAGTTTGTTGARACGGGATTATCGAAGATCATAATCTTTAGGRATAACATCGAAAATATAGTGGGATACACGCATTCATTTGAAATATTCAATAAGCCCAAAARCATACAAGCCATGCTTCTRCCGATCGCRATGGTCCCGGAATCAATGGCTGCYAGTGCAATGTTAAAAACGTTCATTAAACAACAGCGATCTGCGGCCATTGTTATTGACGAATTTGGTGGTGTGTCGGGATTGGTCACGATTGAGGATGTRATAGAGGAGATTTTTGGRGAAATTGATGATGAACACGATAAGGTTGAGCTKTTGGAGGAGAAGCTATCTGAAASYTCTTTTTTRCTTTCGGGCCGYCTGGAGATTGACTATCTCAATGAAAAGCACAATACAGGACTTCCGGTTTCAGAAGATTATGAGACGCTCTCGGGTCTCATCACTTACMGTCACGAGAGYATCCCGGAACTCAATGAAGAGATYCATATARASGGTTTTAAATTTCTGATTACCAAGGTMAGTGRAACACATATAGAATCCGCTCAGGTACACATCCTTCCCAAACGGGATGAGGGTGAGTAAATTAACGAAGTATTTGTATCTTCGCGCCTGCTTGCCGCAAAGGCAGGCTCCACAATGATTATTAGATAAGAAAAATGGCRCTTATTGGAGACATTAGAAAAAGAGGTGGACTGATAGCTATTGTAATTGGGGGAGCTCTTGCCGCGTTTATCCTYGGTGATTTAATAAGTCCGGGTGGTGGATCCAGTCAGGTGTTCGATATCGGTGAAATTGCTGGTGAATCTATTCCAGCCAGAAAATTTGAAGCTGAAGTTCAGGAGAAGATTGACGACTTTAAAGAACAGAGCCAACAAACGTCGCTAGATCAGGCTACCATTGATATGATCCGGGAACAAGCCTGGAGCCAAAAACTCAATGAATTTATCCTCGGTGCTGAATACTCTAGCCTTGGCCTGGCCGTACATCCTAAAGAAATCTTTGAATTGGTTACCGGGCCTAAACCACATCAGAGTGTATTACAAGCTTTTTCAAATCCAAAYACGGGTGCTTTTAATCCGCARGATGTTATTGGCTTCTTRAAGGGAATGGACAATGATGCTACTGGTGCACGAAGGGCGCARTGGCTTCCTTTTGAAACTGCCATTATTAKTGACCGAAAAGCAGAAAAGTACTTCAACCTGATAAAGAAGGGATTGTATGCTACAGAGAAAGAAGCCATGCTGAACTACMWAWTYRYSMMKGRSTYTGCYAAGTTTAARTATGTACTGGTGAGGTATAATGMYATTCCAGATAGTGCTGTRACGGTGTCGGAKACCGAGCTTAAAAGCTATTATAACGAGCAYCGAAAAGAGCATGAACAGGACGCCTCCCGGGGTATTAARTATGTGGTCTTTGACGTTTTCCCRTCKCCKGATGACTCTTTGGTTATATTGGATTGGATGAAKGGAGTTAAAGAGGATYTTACAACCRCTGAGGGTMTCGAAGAAATTTCTTCWTTGGTTAACAGAACCGCTGATACGCGTTATATCGATAAATACTACAAAGCCGGGGATCTTTCTCCCAGAATCGACTCTATCATGTTTGCTGCAGATTCAGCTCGTGTTGAAGGACCTTATATTGAGAATGGGTCTCAGACAATTGTGAGGTGGATTGACACCGATGACAGACCAGATTCTGTGAAGTTYAGCCATATATTGATTCCACCCTCGCCWAATGGYGACTCYGCTTACGTTAAGACAGCTGACAGTATTATGATTGMGATTGAGRARGGKGCCRATTTYGCATTATTGGCTACCACACTTTCAGCGGACGCAAATACTGCTCCATTGGGAGGTGATATGGGATGGTTTGTCGAGGGGGACATGTTCAARCCYTTGAATGATACCTGTTTTACTTCAGAAGTAGGAGACATAAAAATGGTCTTAACACCGAGCGGTGCACATGTTATCAACATCACCGACAAGWCCGAACTTATCAAAAAAGTAAAGGTTGCTATCATTGATCGCAGGATTGAGCCGAGTTCAGAGACTTTTGCAAAAATATATGCGCATGTCAACAAGTTCGCMGGAAGCAATAGGTCTGAAGAGGACTTTGAAGCCAGTGCAAAAGCAGAGGAATTGGTAATTCGTGAGGCAGGAGCCCTGAGCACAACGGACAAACTAATTATTGGATTGGAATCGCCGAGAGCTATAATTCGCTGGGCGTATAAAGTTGAGCAAGGCACCGTTTCCGGACCCTTTGAGTTGGGGAATAAATATGTTGTCGCCGTCCTGACGAGTGTGAAGGAAGAAGGATATGCAACGCTTGATGATATTCGGACCGAAATGGAAGTTGGTGCATTGAATAAGAAAAAGGGGGAATACATCCTGACCAAGCTCGAGGAGAATGATGATCAGAACATCGATGATTTGGCTGCCAACCTCAGCTCAAACAATGATGAATTTAACTTAACGGTTCAATACGTTCAACAACTTTCCTTTGCGGATTTCAATATAACCGGCGTGGGAAGCGAACCGAAACTCATCGGTAATGTGTATGCATCCAAAATAAATGAACTCTCCGGTCCTGTCGAAGGGAATGCAGGAGTGTTCTTATTCATGCTRGAGGAAATGAAGGCGGCCCCAGACAATGAAGAATATAGTGCCAATAAAACGAGACTTAATTCCGATCTGGCGAACCGCGTGGATTTCGAAGTCTTCAACGCCCTGAAAAAGTCTTCCGAAATCGTTGACAACAGGCATCTCTTCTACTGATCTGCGAATACACACCCTTCGGCTCCGCTCAGGGTGCGCTTTGGATGGGGAAAACGTGCCCTGAGCGGAGTCGAAGGGCACATGCAGAACTACCGGAACGATTCCAGCCGATTCGCATCCAGCCTGATAAATATAAACAGCAGAATCGTAAAACCCCATAAGGAGGACCCTCCATAGCTAAAAAACGGGAGTGGAATACCTATTACCGGAGCGAGTCCTATTGTCATGCCGATATTAACGGCGAGGTGRAAGAATAAGATTGAGGCCACGCCATAGCCATATATCCTGCTAAAATCAGATCGCTGTCTTTCCGCCATAACCAGAATTCTAACAAGGAATATGGTAAACAGGGAAATCACCACAAAACTGCCAATAAAACCCCACTCCTCCCCAACGGTGCAGAAAATGAAATCTGTACTCTGTTCAGGAACGAAATCGTATTTGGTCTGTGTTCCCTGTAAGTATCCCTTACCGCTGAAACCACCCGAACCTATRGCAATTTTCGACTGATTTACATTATAGCCAGCTCCCTTAGGATCAGAGGTAATACCCAGCAACTCATTGATTCTTGAGCGTTGGTGATCGCTCAGTACTTCATCAAAAACATAATCAACACTGTAAATATAACCTGCCGATARTACCATGGTCACCGTTACAGTAATCAGCACCATCTTCAGCTGACCCATCCCTCCYCGAGCCAATCTATTCCTCCAAAAYGGAATAAACACAAATACGGCAATGATAAAAAGCACCATCACAAGCATCAACTTACCAGATGCAACAAATCCAAACGGCATATCAATGGAGGTACTTTGGAGAACCAGTGTTACAATAAATAAAATAACTGCGTAGAGGCCAACCAACAGGAAATTTCCAGATAATCCTTCCCGATACATCAGGAAGATAAATGACAAATAGACAATCGCSGAACCGGCATCCCCCTGGAGYAATATCAAAAGCAATGGGGTTCCAATAATRAYCRSRGATATRACCTTGGTTYTWAAATCCCTAAGCTTGATGTTTGAATTGCTCAGCAACTTGGCTATTGCCAGACAAGTGGCAAAYTTTGCAAACTCYGCWGGCTGCAACCTMAAACTTCCTATTGCAAGCCAGGATTTGGAGCCYCCRATTTCCCTMCCAAAGATWAGAACAGCTATCAGCAGAAGAAGCATCAYTCCATAAAGGGGAAGGGAAAAAGCRGAGAAGAATTCGCGATCCGTCATCATGATCACCACSGCCAAYACAATTGCAGTAATRATCCARAGCAATTGCTTGCCATAACTTTGTGAAAGATCAAATATGCTGTGATGCTCCTCRTTGTACACWGCKGCATAGATATTTGCCCAACCCATGAAAACCATGATAAGAAACATCCAAATCAGGGACCAGTCAGTATTTTGAAGTATTGATCTGCTGCCTCTCATAGCTATGGGAGCTCCTTTTGGGGGTGGATAAAATCTGCCTCAAGAATTCTAGCTTCCGTCTGTGGCCTGCTGGTTGAGTCAGTAAGATACTGTTCGATCATGAGACTGGCAATAGGCGCCGCCCATGTACCTCCAAACCCCGARTTTTCCACAATCACCGAGATKGCAATCCTGGGATTATCTTTAGGKGCAAACGCWATAAACACCGAATGGTCCTCCCCGTGCGGATTTTCAGCGGTTCCGGTTTTACCGCATATTGTAATGCTATCRACYCTTGCACGCCGGGCAGTGCCATTTYTAACCACCTCAGCCATTGCATCCCTGATCAGTCCAAAGTGCTGSGCATGGACCTTTGTCTCGTGTTTGMGAATCTCAACTGTATCRGGAGGTYGTACAAGGTGAGGAGTATARTAATGTCCCATGTTTGCAATTGTCGCTGCCAGATTGGCCATCTGCAAAGGCACAACCAGTATCTCCCCCTGACCAATRCCCAGGGAATAAATGGTTTCAAAACGCCAGTGCAATTTTCCGTAAATCTTATCATACAAATCAACGGTTGGAATATTCCCACCCTTCTCATTGGCRATATCTATTCCAAGTTTATTTCCCAATCCAAAGCTCATGATGTGATTTCTCCAACTCTCAAAACCAATAGCGGCGTCTTTGAACTTATCAGGTGATTTTTGCTGATACAATATCCTTTTGTAAAGCATATAATAGTAAGGATTACAGGAGTGCTGTATCGAACCAAACAGATTGAGAGGAAATSKGTGATTGTGACAATTTACCAGTGCCTTATTACAGGTGAACATGGTATTTGGAAYRGCCACCTTATCCTCTAATGCAATAAGCGCCTGAAGYAGCTTGAATATGGATCCAGGTGGATACTGGGCCATTAACGCTCTATTGAACATGGGAAGTAAAGTGTCCTGCTGTAATCTGATATAGTTCTTTGACCTAATCCTTCCTACCAATAAGTTAGGGTCATAGCTGGGGCTGCTAACCATGGCCAATATCTCACCTGTAGAGGGTTCAATGGCCACTACGCTGCCCTTTTTGTTTTTCATCAGGTTTTCCCCATAGGCCTGTAATGCACCGTCGAGGGTCATGTGAAGATCGTTACCCTTGATGGCAAGTGAGTCATGCTCACCATTTCCATAACTCCCCTTGATCCTATTGAAAACGTCAACCATATAGACTTTGAATCCCTTCTCACCTCGCAGCACCTTCTCATAGGCCTGTTCAATTCCACTGGCYCCGATGTAATCTCCAGAYGAATAATATGAATCGTTCTCAATTCGYCTSGCATTTACTTCGCTCACATAGCCCAGCACATTRCCWCCAATTTTCTGTGGATAGCTTCGCACTGACCTCGTATTCACGAAAAAGCCCTCGAACTTATACAGCTTTTCCTGAAACGCTGCATAGGTSMTGGAAGACAGYTGTTCCTGGAATACCGAAGGTTTTCTATAGGAGTARCYCTTYGCCTTTTYGATCTTWGACCTGAARGTYTTTCKGTCAATCTCTATCAATTCGCAAAAATCGGCCGTGTCGAGTTCTTCTAATTGATKGGGAATAACCATAAGRTCATATGCCGGTTGGTTATACACWAGAAYTTCTCCGTTCCTGTCGTAAATAATGCCACGATTGGGRTATTGGGTCACATAGCGGATTACGTTGTTATCAGCTGACAGCTTATATGATTCGTCGATTATTTGAATATAAAACAGACGGCAYAGAAATATRATCGAAATGGAGATAAAGATCAACATAACAACTTGCCTACGCCCGGATAAATCCTTCATKAGCTGATYATTTCYTATTACCGAATATGAGGTATTGAGCAAGTATTATCAACAGAAGCGTGAAGCAGGAACTCAGTATAACCCTGTAGAATGTCGCGAGGAACTCCGAAAAATTAAATACCTCGATGTAGAACAGAACGAGGTGATGAAGCACCACTAAAATGCCAGCATAGGACAAATACCAGGTAAACCCAAATTCCTTGATAGAGGGAAAGGATTCGTGTTCGTAGCCTCCACGAGGTTCTATATACTTCAAGATGAATGGTCGGGCCAATGCAAGAAATACGGAAGCAGCAGCATGCATTCCCATTGTGTTGGTGAACATATCGATACTGAGGCCCAGGATGAAAGCAAGGATCAGCAAAAATGATTTCGATGTCTCAAAAGGCAGCAGGAGCAGGAACAAGACATACAACATTGGRTTGATAAAGCCACTGAACCGAATATTGTTCAAAATCAGTATCTGGACCAACACCAAAACAATAAAGCTGACTGTATTTCTGAGGATAATATTCAGCATGCGCTATTTCTTATCTAACCTGTTTTCCAACTCAACTTGTTCTTTTTTAAACAGGTTGGCCACTACATACACATTGGATAGACTGCCATAATCCTCCGTAAATTTTATCTTGATTGTATATGMATTGTCCCCGGGCATTACCTCATARTTCACAATCGTCCCAATTGGAACACCATCAGGGAAAATAGCAGAATACCCACTGGTGGTCACCATTGCCTCTTCCTGGAGGATAACATGCGAAGGAATCTCCTTTAGCGTGCCATACTTGAAATCCTCTCCATCCCAAATSAGTGAACCGAAGTAGTTTTTGYCTTCGATCCTCGAAGAGATTCTTGAATTTTTATGCAGCACCGATAAAACCGTACAAAAATACTCTGAAACGTCTTTTACAATTCCGACCACTCCATTGCTCGAAATAACCCCCATTTCCGGCTCTATCCCCTGCGAGTARCCTTTATTCAGTGTTAAATAATTGTTGCGATTGAAAATCGAATTGTTAATCACCTCAGCGTTGAGGTAGGTATACCGCTGTTTGTAAATCGTATCGTTGTGCACAAAATCCTTCTTGGTATATTTTGTAAATGCCARAATTGATTGGGAGAGCAAGCGCTTATTCTGTTCAGTGAGAATAACATTCTCCTCCCTCAGACCTATGTATCCSGAAAAGTTAGTCTGCCACTGCAGTACCCCACCCGTCAGTGAGTTTGCTGAATTGATAAAACTTGCCTTGTGGAATCTGTTATTCTGAACAAYGAGTGTCGCTGAGACTAATTCCAATAGAAGAAATAGTARCACRAAATTGTTTTTCCAGATAAAAGAAAGCAGACTGTGCATATCGGGATTTCTAGKGATTCATTTCTTTCAAARAGYCAGTGCMGTRAATRGGMTGWARGGCATRTTTTTTNMHMMWWRNMKCCAANGGAATTACTCGAGGTCCACATACAGATAAAAATCGATCTACTGCCGCGGTTTGCGAACAGGATGGAAAAATAAAAATTCCAAACGATCTTATCGCAAGAGRAAATTGAAGTTTTGAACGTTCTTAAGTGCAATTCCRGTCCCCCGCGCAACTGCTCTAAGTGGATCTTCAGCTACGTGCACTTGCAATCTCGTCTTAAGCGCGATTCTCTTATCCAAACCCCGAAGCAAGGAGCCTCCTCCAGCCAGGTAAATCCCAGTGCGGTATATATCAGCAGAAAGCTCWGGCGGAGTCACCTCTAAAGTTGCCAATATAGCCTCTTCCACTTTCGCGATACTCTTATCCAAAGCATGGGCAATTTCAGCGAATGATACGGTGATTTCCTTTGGTATACCACTCATCAAATCACGTCCATGAATCGCAAAATCCGGCGGTGGATTGTCAATATCCTCCATTGCGGCACCTACYTCAATCTTGATRCTCTCCGCTGTTCTCTCCCCTACCAGAATGTTGTGTTGTCTCCGCATATGGTCTTCGATGTCYGCCGTGAAATTGTCCCCSGCGACTCTAATCGACTTGTTGCAAACAATACCCCCAAGGGCAATCACGGCAATTTCACTGGTACCTCCCCCGATATCCACAACCATATTACCATTGGGCTCCTCAACGTCCAGGCCAATTCCRATTCCTGCAGCCATYGGCTCATAAATCAGGTAAACCTCCTTACCTCCAGCATGCTCTGCTGAATCTCTTACAGCTCTTTTCTCAACCTCTGTAATTCCCGAAGGAATGCAGATAACCATTTTCAAAGACGGAGCRAACAAGCTCCTTCCGGGGTTGATCATCTTGATCATCTCCCTGATCATATGCTCKGCAGCGTCAAAGTCTGCAATAACTCCATCCTTTAGCGGCCTAATGGTTTTGATGTTCTCATGCGTCTTTCCATGCATGAGCATGGCCTCCTTGCCCACRGCTTTGATCTTTCCSGTGCTGACATCCATCGCTACAATAGATGGCTCGTCTACAACTACCTTGTCATTGTGAATGATAATTGTGTTGGCCGTGCCAAGATCAATCGCAATCTCCTGTGTTAAAAAATCGAATAATCCCATCTAATGTTAATGCTTAAAATGTCTTGTACCAGTTAACACCATACCTACACCGTTGGCRTCGCAGTATTCAATAGAATCTTTATCCTTAATTGAACCACCCGGCTGAATCACGGCCGAAATTCCAGCTTTATGTGCAATTTCAACACAATCDGGAAATGGGAAAAACGCGTCTGAGGCCATCACAGCACCCTCCAATGAAAATCCAAATTTCCCCGCTTTTGCAATTGCCTGCTCCAGAGCATCTACCCTGGAAGTTTGCCCTACACCACTAGCCAGCAAAGCTCTGTTTTTTGCCAAAACAATCGTATTGGATTTTGARTGTTTTACAAGTTTTGCGGCAAATTCCAGATCCAGYTTCTGCTCTTCCGTCGGCTCTATCTTAGTTGCAGTTTTCATGTCCGCCAAAGTGTCYGTTTTTAGATTAACATCCTGTTCCAGCATGCCATTTAACGCAGTTCTCACCTGTTTTGTTGGCAATWCAACYGGCTTCTGCACCAAAATTCGCCTGTTYTTCTTCTGCTTCAGCACTACCAATGCCTCATCRGAGAATTCAGGGGCAATAATTACCTCAAAGAATATCTTGTCAATCTCTTCAGCCACCTCTTTTTCAACTCTGCCATTTGTAATCAAAATTCCACCAAATGCCGAAACAGGGTCCCCAGCCAAGGCATCTTTCCATGCATCAAGGAGATTGTCCCTTGAAGAAAAACCACATGCGTTGTTGTGCTTGAGTATTGCAAAACTAGCGGCACTATAATCTCCAATTAAGTTAACTGCGGCATCAATATCCAAAAGGTTATTGTATGAAAGTTCCTTACCGTGCAACTGATCGAACATCGCGTCCAGGTGGCCAATAAAAACCGCCTCCTGGTGTGGGTTCTCACCATACCTGAGTTGTTTCTTGTGACCTACACCATTCGTCGGTGAGTTAATTGATAAAGTCTCTCCCGAGAAATATGTATGAATAGCGGTATCATATGAAGATGAAATGGCAAATGCCTTTCTGGCCAACGTTTTGCGATATTCAATCGAGGACTCACCCTTTTCTGCGCTAAGCAACTCCAATAGGCTTGCATACTCATCTCTGGAAGGAACAATCAGCACATCCCGGTAGTTCTTAGCTGCAGCGCGTATCAAGGATATACCGCCAATATCTATCTTTTCAATAATGTCCTCCTCCGAAGCTCCGGACGTAACTGTCTCTTCAAAAGGGTATAGATCCACGATAACCAAATCAATCTCCGGTATCTCGTATTCTGCCAATTGYGCCACATCRCTCTCTGTTTCCCTTCGGCTTAAAATACCRCCAAAGACTYTCGGGTGCAAYGTTTTTACCCTTCCMCCAAGTATTGAGGGATAAGAAGTCAAAGTTTCCACCGCTATAACAGSCACWCCCAAGCCTTCAATAAATTTTTGCGTACCCCCCGTTGAGTATATTCCGATTCCAAGATTATCGAGCTGCCTGACAATCGGTTCAAGATTGTCTTTATGGAATACGGAAATCAGGGCGTTTTTGATCCTTTTTACGTCGCTCATATCAGGTAGAATATCTGCTATGCGAAGGTAGGAAATTGCTCTAAACAAACAACACAATATTTTGTGAGTTTAAGAGTAAACCGTAATTTTAGCATACGAAGTACCGACCACAATGMTAATTCTAAGACTTATTTCGGAGAGTATGATGATGGCTTTGCACGCCCTTGTAGCAAATAAGCTGCGCACTTCACTGTCGCTGCTGGGAATTACAATTGGCATATTCGCTATTATCATTGTTTTCACGGCAGTGGATTCCCTCGAGTTGAATGTGAGGGAGAGTGTTGAAACGCTGGGTGACGATGTGATTTTCATTCAAAAATGGCCCTGGGGAGCAGGTGGTGGCGAATACAAATGGTGGGACTATATCAAAAGACNAAATCCAAACTTAAAGGAGCTGGCTCAACTGCAAAAGAGAACTATATCAGCCGAAGCGAGTGCATTTCTTGTYTCTGGAAACAAAACTGTTCAATACAAGAACAACAGCATTGAGAATGTCACCCTAAGTGCTGTTTCACATGATTACGACAAAATAGTGTCTTTTGAYATCATATCCGGGCGTTACTTCTCGGAATCGGAATCGAYCAGCGGACGCAATAAAGTCATTATCGGTGCGGCAATAGAAGCCAATTTGTTTGGATCGATCAACCCGATTGGCAAAAGCATGAAGATTTTAGGTCGGTCTTTTGTCGTTACGGGWRTAATCAAGAAAGAGGGAGAAAGCATAGTAGGCGATAGCCATGATACGCAAGTAATAATTCCAGTAAATGCTGTGCGCAAATTGCTCGATATCGATTCTCGCCATTTGGAACCTATGATCATGGTTAAAGCCAAACAGGGCGTTAGCAATGCTCAGCTGAAGGATGAATTAAAAGGAATTATGCGATCTATCAGAAAGTTGAAGCCTCTTGCAACTGATGATTTTTCAATGAATGAAACAAGCATTATTTCCGGTCGGCTCGATATYATTTTTAAYATCATGAGTATAGCWGGRCTGTGCATCGGTGGATTTTCYATTTTRGTTGGAGGTTTTGGAATTGCCAACATCATGTTTGTRTCKGTTAAGGAGAGGACCAGTATTATCGGCATTCAGAAATCACTTGGGGCAAAAAATTACTTTATCCTGTTACAGTTCCTTTTCGAGTCCATTATACTGTGCATGATAGGWGGTGCMATCGGTTTGYTGATTGTATACAGTTTAACTGTWGYACTTGGATCGGTYATCGACATGCARTTTTTCTTAACGTAYACGAACATTGCAATAGGGATGGGCGCTTCSRTTACCATTGGAATTATCTCCGGATTCGTTCCGGCATTTACCGCCTCGCGCATGGATCCTGTTGAAGCAATCAGGGCSAATTAGAGCTMGCTKCTCRTGRCTTTGTATRTCTTCTTCATTATCCRSRTNNGTCCATAYGAATGTSWCCMYACMTTTTGATATMTTTGAAYATGGAGAATATCTATATCGAAACACTKSAGMYWGGARTTGCYCATATGGATCGCGGAATTTCTTRCAACGAGGTCRAAAGACACTTTGAMGATTCTATACCAAGTGATGAATTTGAAACAACCTATATCAATTGGTTTTACRCCAATTTCTTTGAATCAAACGTGCATGTAAACGTTAAGGCTTTCAACACSRATCACGTGGTCATCCTGCAATCATTCGCAAAATACAATGATGAAACTGCTCATATTTCGGGTGATGCAATTTTCAAGTACTATCAGTACCTGGAATTAAAGGAGGCCCGGGGATCTGCGAGTAAGGCACACAAGATTTCACTAATGGCGTTGACAATTTCTGCAATTGCCTCAGCTGCATCCATAATTGGGATTATCATATCTCTCAAAATTTAACCTSGCAATAACAATTTGATACATGAAGAAAWTAACTACCATAATCGCCGCCGTATTCATCACCGCCGCATTTACAATGAGTTTTGAGAGCTGTGGGAAATACGAGGAAGGRCCTACATTTAGCCTTAAAACAAAGAAGAACAGACTTGCCAGGGAATGGGAATTGGAAACCTTAGTTGACGGTGCTACGACAGTCAGCGCCCCGGCCACGTCTAGTTTTACAATTGAGTTTACGAAGGATGGAGATTATATCATCGATTTTGGCATARTAGCTACTACSGGCAGCTGGGAGTTTGTGAACAGTAAAGAAGATCTCCTTATTACCATAGATTATGGTTTTGGATCGGAATCGGTAACCACAAAAATTATCCGGCTCACATCAGARGAATTATGGACCAGAGATACTGACGGAAGTGAAGATGAGCAACACTACAAGCCCCGGTAGCCGGTATTGGCCTCAAAAAGATTTGGGTTCTTTAGGTAATTACTCGTGGTAATACACTCTTTTCACCCGTCTGGAGATACTCGTAAGCACTTCATAGGGGATCGTGTCCAGATCCTTCGCAAAAGCCGTAACGGGGTAATCCTCCCCGARGACGATAATCTCATCTCCTTCTTTTGCCTGRATATCCGTAATATCCAGCMTGCACATATCCATGCATATATTGCCCACAATAGGCGCCAATTTACCGTTGACAAACAATCTACCTTTCCCTTTGCTGAGTTTTCTATTCAGGCCATCGGCATAACCTATTGGAACAATCGCAATACGCATTTCAGATTCAGCCTTACCTTCTCTCCCGTATCCAATGGTTTCATGGGCGGGTACCATCTTAATCTGAGAAATGGTGCTCTTGAGGGTACTTACGTTCTGCAAAGYRMTCTGGCYATTACCRGATTCGACCGTATCCACACCGTAGATTCCAATACCYAAGCGAACCATTTCAAATTGGGCGTCCTCAAATCGGATAATCCCCCTGGAGTTAAGTATATGACGCATGATTGGATAATCAAATCCGGCCATTACTTTCTCACTCCTCTTCACAAAGTTCTCAATCTGACTTCTGGTAAAATCATCATGTGCGGCATCTTCACTGGCGGCTAAGTGAGAAAAGACAGATTGAACGATCAAGCTGCCTGCRTCCTTAATTTTTTGCACCATTTCGTCAAGCTCATTTTCCGYAAAACCAAGYCGATGCATGCCTGTCTCCAATTTGATATGAACCGGCACTGGCCCCTCTACTGCTTTACCCAKCTTATTCAACTCCTCAATGAAGTATTCCAGCACATGAAAGCTATAAATCTGAGGTTCCAGRTTGTACTTAATCATCGAGGCATAACTTTGATCCTCCGGATTAATTACCATAATGGGTACCGTTATCCCGGCTTTTCTTAACTCCACGCCCTCATCRGCATATGCYACSGCCAGGTAATCAATTCTRTGGAATTGCAACACATTTGCAATTTCATAGCTGCCACTGCCRTATGAAAAAGCYTTGACCATAGCCATGATCTTGATCCCAGGTTTCAATTTCGACCTGAATACATTTAAGTTGTGTACAATCGCRTCYARGTTRACCTCCAGCACAGTTTCATGYGCTTTTTGCTGAATTACCCTGGWTATTTTTTCAAAYTTGAACTGMCGTGCTCCCTTAAGYAAAATGATCTCATCATGAAACCGRCCSGGAGAATATTTACTTAAAAAGTCTTCGGTAGATTTATAAAAGCTCCCRCCAGTTGTAAATTGTGCAGATTGTCTTGAAATTGCTTCACCGATGCCCATGAATCGATCTATCCCTTTTTTGCTGAGCAATTCTGCCACRCGYCCRTACAACACTTCTTCAGACTTTCCACTTTGGAGAATATCTGATAAGATGACAACTTTCTTCTTAAACTGTTTCTGTTGATTGAGAAAGTCTAACGCGATTTCCAGGGAACCCAAATCAGAATTATAYGTGTCGTTTATTACCGAGCAGTTATTTATCCCCTCCTTMAGCTCCATGCGCATCGCCACTGGCGTGAGCATTGCAAACCGCTCGGTTACCACCTTATCCTCATATTTCCACAAGAGCATCAGCGACCAGCAGTGAATGGCATTTTCAATCGACGCATCATCCGTAAATGGCAGAGAAATCGATTTTGAATTTCCTTCATATTCAGCTTCGATTTGTGTTTCTGTCTCCCGCTTCTCGACTCCCGTAAYCCTCAACCTTGCTTCATCTTTCATGGACCATGAGAACAGCTCAAGGTCCTTTTTATTCGCCATTCCGGCCTCCCTTATTCCCGCTTCAATAGGTTCATAATCCCGGCAATAAATMAGCACTTCGCAGYCACTRAACARTTTAAGCTTTTCGGCYACTTTCTCTTCATTGTTCTCAAAGCCCTCACTATGKGCAGATCCGATATTGGTAAGAATTCCAACAGTCGGCTTGATGATTYGCTCYAATCTTTCCATCTCACCCGGCTGCGAAATCCCGGCTTCTATGATCGCCATTTCGTGATGYGATTGCATCTGCCAGATAGAGAGTGGCACTCCTACCTGCGAGTTATAACTTTTGGGRCTTCGCRCAATTTTCTTGTCGGCCACCATTAGCTGGTGCAACCACTCTTTAACAATTGTTTTGCCGTTGCTGCCAGTGATCCCCAAGACWGGTATATCGTATTGCGCACGGTGATGATGGCTAAAAGCCTGTAATGCCCCGAGTGTRTCTTTAACCTCKATAAAATTGCCTTCCGAAAAGTGATCAGTGTTTTTGACCTTTTGAGAAACTACGAAACACCTGACTCCCTTATCATAYAACTCCGCAATGAACTGGTGTCCATCATTGCGCTCTCCATCAAGTGCAAAGAAAAYTGAGGCTTGTGCATGTAGGATCTTACGGCTATCGATTAATAAATGTTTGATCTTATAATCAGATCTGTTACCTATAAATTTCCCGCCGACCGCCTCTGTTATCTGACTCACAGTGTAAAAGGAAACAATCATTGCGYTATTTTAGGATTTAATGGATAGGCTCTTAGCCGTTTTTRCTTTTGACCCAACCCTCTTTTCCGGATTCWACAGAGGTGGATACAACTCAGAGAARCACAAACGACAAAGAGGCTCATATGTCTCCATTTCCCCGACAACAACCAGTGTCTCCTCCTGCGAAATTCTGTGGGAATGATTGGCCAAGGCTCCRCACTTTACGCATATAGCATGCACCTTGGTAACATACTCAGCGGTGGCCAGCAAGTTTGGAATGGGACCGAACGACTTACCGAGATAATCCATATCCAACCCGGCCACGATCACCCTTGTTCCCTTATTAGCCAAATGATTGCAAACCGTCACCAAATCCCCTTCAAAAAATTGCGCCTCGTCAATACCAACCACTTCAATATTATTTGCCAGGGGGAGCATTTCCGAAGCCGATTTCACCGGCGTAGAATGGATCTCGTTGTCATCATGAGAGACAACTTTCTCTTCATCGTAACGCTTATCCACCACCGGTTTGAATATTTCTACACGTTGCTTTGCATACTTAGCGCGCTTCAACCTGCGAATGAGTTCTTCAGTCTTCCCCGAAAACATCGAACCGCAGATCACCTCAATGAATCCCCGCCTCGGGTTTTCCGATCTTATGTTTTCTATGAACATTTATCCTTTTTGCGTTATTTTGCACGATTATTGCTCCTGCTTTTGCACTGTCTACCGGCAGGCGGTAAGCAGGCCCTACAAATTTAGCAAAAGGCGCTTTCCGAAATCATAAAATAATAACGATGAATAAGTCCGACCTTCTCAACAAGATCAAATCGCTTCTCAACAGGATGCGCGACCACGAAACACCTCAGGAAGTTACCAGCAGGGAAGAACTCGGTCCACTTTTAAAAGATGCTGAGGAACTTCTTGAGACAGTCTCGGTACTGAAGTACCTCATAGAAGAAGAAAACGAACAATCAGAAGCCTTGAAAGCAGTTGTTGAACCAGTGGAAGAGATTGAGGAGAAACAAGTGGTAGAAGAGAAAACTGAGCCGATAACGGTTGCACATGACCGCGAACCTGATGAGCAATTGACAGCCAAAGAGCCGGCCAAAGAAGCATACAATAATGACACTCAGACTACAATCAATGAGGTAATTGCCCCAGGTCAGGAGAGCACCAAGGTTGGTGATAAGTTGGTGATGGAAGCTGTAGACGACTTAAATACCGCAATAGGTTTAAATGAGCGATTCCTATTTATTAAAGAGCTGTTCGACGGAGATGCGGAAGCCTATCAAATTGCCATTGAACAACTCAACGGTCTCAGCCATTTGCAAGACGCGATGAAATTTGTTCGGGCCGAGCTTTCAGAAAAATACATCTGGGACCAGGAAGAAGAGAGCACTATCTCGTTTTATACACTCATTGAAAAAAGATATGCAGAGTAGGAGATGGACAAACGCGTTTCCATACTTCGACTCAGCTCAGTACAGGTACTTCGACTCCCTGCCCGACTTTGTCGTTCCTGGACGAATGTGACCAAGCGGGCGGGCGGGCGCTCAATACAAGTATTTACTGTTCTTCTCCACCTTTTTCTAATCTCTGGTGATGTAATTGCACAGAATCAAATCTATGCTCGAAAAATTATTGACACTTTGTCTTCCGCCTCGTTTCATGGGAGAGGTTACGTTCAACATGGCGACTCACTCGCAGTAGAGTTCATTGGTAAAGAATTCAAAGATATAGGGCTCAAGGCCTTTAGCCCCGGGTATTTTCAGGAATTCCAGTTTAGCGTAAACACCTTCCCTGGGGCAATGGAAGTTTCATTGGATAACAAGGCACTAACTCCCGGGGCTGATTTTATCATCAACCCGTTCTCCTCAGGCGCCTATGGAACCTTTCAAATACTATGGCTCGACGAACTATTGGGCATTCCAGCAAAAAAACTTCGAAAATTCCTAAAGGAAGCCGGCAACTTCAACTTTGTAGTCGTTGAGGAGGGTGACCTTAACCCGCAAGAACAAATGGAACTATTCGTGGCAGCAAAGGAGACATTCCACGCACAGGGAATCATTTTAATCAAGAAAAAACTGACATGGAGCGTCTCAACCTACGCTTCGGACCTCTTGGTAATTGAAATATTGGATTCGAAGATCAATCGGAAAAACAAGAAGATAAATTTGAACATTGAGAATACCTGGAAAGAAAACCACACGGCGCGAAACGCAATTGCATATAAGGACAATGGAAATRCAGATTCAACCATTGTGTTCACCGCGCACTACGATCATCTGGGGCGTATGGGGAACACGACTTAYTTCCCGGGTGCAAATGACAATGCCAGTGGTGTATCAATGCTCCTGGACCTCGCGCGATTCTATATGAKCGATTCGATWAAATACAATGTAGTCTTCATCGCGTTTGCTGCGGAAGAGGCGGGACTTCTTGGGTCGAAGTTCTACACAGAAAACCCCTTATCCCCGCTAAAGAACATCAGGTTTCTCGTCAATATCGATCTGATGGGCAATGGGGAAGAGGGTATCACCATCGTGAATGGTGCCATACACGAGAAAGAGTTTGAGCTTATGTGCCTGTTGAATGACCAAAATGAYYTSGTTCCCCTGGTAAAAAAGCGYGGCAAAGCGCAGAACAGCGATCATYRCTTCTTCACTGAGAACGATGTGCCCGCATTTTTTATCTATACATTGGGTGGCAMTAAGGCCTATCAYGATGTATTCGACATAAGCGCGACATTAGAATTGAAGAAGTATGACGAAGTATTCAAGTTAATCACCGGATTTATAAATGCTCTATGAGCAAGCTATTCATCGTACCCACTCCAATCGGAAATCTCCAGGATATCACCCTAAGGGCCATATCCGTGTTAAAGGAAGTGGATTTCATTCTGGCGGAAGACTCAAGACATACGAGCAAACTATTGAAACATCTTTCAATTGTTAAAAAGGTGATACCACATCACCAGCACAATGAACACAAAACACTCAAGAGAATCATAGGGCAGCTACAGGATGGAGCGGTAATCGCCCTGGTAACTGACGCGGGTACGCCGGCAATCTCCGACCCCGGATATCTTTTGCTTCGGGAATGTATAACAGCCGAAATTCCAATAGAATGTCTCCCCGGTGCAACAGCCTTTGTTCCGGCACTGGTAAATTCCGGGTTGCAGATTCACAATTTTTGTTTTGAGGGTTTCCTGCCACATAAGAAGGGAAAGCAGAAGAAACTCAAAGAGCTCGCTGGGGAAAATCGCACCATGGTTTTTTATGAATCACCATTCAGGCTGGTGAAGACCCTGGAGGACTTTGTCATTCATTTCGGACCACAGCGTCGGGTCGCGGTATGCCGTGAACTGACCAAGATATTTGAAGAAACCTTTCGGGGGACGGTRCAGGAATCCATTGARTATTTCAGCGCTAAAAAAGTGAAAGGTGAGATTGTAATTGTAATTGAAGGAGATAAAGAATGAAAGCTGTTTCACTTGTAAAATATGGAAAGTCGCAKGAGGCYTTCGAAATCAGAGAATTACCMAAACCKGTTCCGGCCGATCATGAGGTGCTTATCAARGTTGCGTGCTTTGGGCTTAACTATGCWGATGTAATGGCCAGGTACGGTCAGTACCAGGATGCRCCTCCCCTGCCAGCCATATTGGGYTACGARGTTTCSGGTACRRTAGAAGCMATTGGAAARGATGTTAAGGARCAKGCTGTCGGGRACAAGGTTATGGCTTTTACCYGGTTTGGAGGATATGCTGAATACGCGGTTGCCAACTCCCGTGGGACTGTTTCCATCCCAGCGCAATTTTCAATGGCTGAAGCTACTGCCTTGCCGACCCARTATGGTACMGCATATTACTGCGCTTATGAAATGGTCAACCTATTTGAAGGCGACCACGTTCTGATCCATGCTGCTGCTGGTGGCGTCGGTACGGCACTCATTCAATTGGCAAAAAACAAAGGCTGCATCATATACGGGACAGCYGGATCAGATGAAAAATTGGACTACCTGAGAGATCTGGGCGTGGATTTTCCGATTAACTACMGGAAAAAAGACTTTGCMGTGGAAATTAAGTCGYTRMGGGGAACGGATGGCATTGACGTGNTTTTTGATCCCGTAGGAGGTACAAATTACAAGAAGAGCCGAAAACTRCTTGCACATGGCGGTCGTATCGTAAGTTATGGAGTGTCTGAACGAAGCGGAAAAAAAGGAGGYATTTTTGCCGATCTCAAGCTGGTATTCAACTTTGGGTTTCTGCATCCTATAATGTTCCTCATGAATTCRCAARGTACYATTGGRGTWAAYATGYTGAGAATTGGTGATCACCAGCCAGATGTATTAAAACGATGTTTGGAAGGTGTGGTACAACTARGCGAAAAAGGTGTACTCAAACCTCATTTAGGGGGCACCTTTTCAGTGWRAYGAATTGATGAAGCACATGAGCTACTTGGAAGCAGGAAATCAATCGGGAAAATCGTCATTGAGTGGTAATTTRTGTAACTTTATCTCTATGAAATCAATATTTATACTGGCACTTATTTTTTATACCTCAATTGCGCTGGCACAGCCGGGGCACGAGGGGCACAATCATGCAGCCGGTGAACATCCTGGAGCCAAGAAGGCCATTGACCCGCATGCCGGGCACAATCATGGAGCTGGTGAACATCCTGGAACCGGGAAGGCTATCGACCCACATGCCGGACACAGTCACACTCCGGGTGATAAGGAAGCACTGGATCACGAAGCAAGACTTGACAACGAGGCGACAATTAACAGCGATACCGTAATTACCATCGGGAGTATTACCAGGCCGGCAAAAAAGTACTTTGGAAATGGTAAACTGAAGGAAGAATCCTATTACCTGGATGATAAAACCAAGGCGGTAACAAAGTGGTATTATATGGATGGCAATGTCTCAGCTGAATATCAGTATAAGGATGGAAAAATTCATGGTGCCCAAAAGACCTACTACTTCAACAACAAGAAAAAAACAGAAAGTTCCTGGGAAGCCGACCTACAGCATGGTACTTACAAAAAGTACTATGAAAATGGCAATCTGCAAACGGAAGGGTTCTATACCAAGGGGAAGAAGTCTGGCATTTGGAAGGAATATTCAGAGGACGGAAGTTTTGAAAGCAAGACAAAATTCAAGAACGGAGAGGCGATTAAATAGAATCCCMAATACCCACCTGACCATCCTTTGTCTCTATTACTAAATTGTATTRCCAATGGGTACAYTTGCCAAACTCGGTATTTGCATCTTTGTAACCACCGTTTTATGGGTGAGCCCWACACCYGAAGGCCTCTCTCCAGAGGGATTCCACACTTTCGCCATATTCCTKGGYGTTATTATCAGTTTTATACTGCGTCCGTTCCCAATGGGGCCAATGGTCGTTTTGGGACTTATGGTTCTCACCACGTCAGGCACAATTTCCATAAAAGAATCCCTGTCGGGTTATGGTGATTCCACCGTTTGGTTGGTTGTTGCAGCATTCCTGATCGCCGGAGGTGTGATACGCACAGGTTTGGGGCGGCGAATAGCATTGATCTTCGTCAGCAAGATGGGTAAATCGTCAATCGGTCTGGGCTATTCGCTCTGTTTATCGGAGTTGACCCTCGGCCCGGTAGTTCCCTCAAATACAGCCAGAGGTGGCGGAATCCTTGCTCCCATTGTTCAGTCCATCTCCAATGCCCTTAAATCTGATCCCGTTGAAAGTCCTGAAAGAGCAGGTGCCTACTTAACTCTGGTTGGTGCCCATGCAAACCTCATTACAGCAGCGATGTTTCTAACCGGCATGGCAGCTAATCCACTGGTTGCGAAAGCTGCTTCCTCCGTTTTAAATATTGAATTTGGTTGGGGAACCTGGGCCCTGGGGTCAATTGTACCTGGTTTGATCGGACTRTCCYTRCTTCCTATAATYGTGTTYTGGCTCTCAAAACCCACACTTAGAGACACTACRGCAGCACAGGTYTCYGCCCGYGAAGAGTTGAAGCAAATGGGCTCCTGGACACGTGGCGAAAGGATCATGACCATGGTATTTGTGCTACTGCTCGGCCTGTGGACTACAAAGGCGTTTCACGGAATTCACACAACCACCGTAGCATGGATTGGMGTATTGYTACTCGTCTTTACCCATACCGAAAAATGGGATGACATCATTGGAAACAAAAAGGCCTGGGATACGCTCATCTGGCTAGGAGGTCTGCTTACAATGGCCAATATGCTCAAGGAGTATGGATTTATTGGTTGGTTTGCCGATCATGTTGGTTCACTTATTCAAAACTCAGATGGCATTTTATTGGTGCTGCTWATCGGCCTCATCTATTTTTACTCAATGTATATGTTCTCCATGCTCACGGCMCACATAGCAGCAATGGTTGGTATTTTCTTTGCGCTGGCCYTAAATGGCACCGCGCCATTGATGGTAACTGTTGCACTCATTGCATATTTTTCCAATCTCTGTGCCTGCCTCACTTATTATTCAACCGGACCAGTAGTGATCTACTTTGGCAGTGGTTATGTCAGCTCGAAGAAATGGTTCAAGACTGGGTTTCTCATTTCCCTCTTTCATCTGGCAATCTGGCTCGGACCAGGACTACTGTGGTGGAAAGTTTTGGGATGGTGGTGAGCTGGAAGGCGCTGTGTACCAGGTTTTGGGTGATTGGTGACAAGCTCACCAACCAGCGAGGGACCGGGGAAGGAAGATGCTAAATTGTTTAGCTACTTTTGCCCTCACCATGAAAACTCCAGGTACGATCATCATCGCTTTATTCTTGTCCTTTAACGTCCAAAGTCAGGATCTAAACCAGACCATTCGGGGGACAGTTCTGGATAAGGACTCAAGGATGCCGCTGATTGGTGCGACGATTGCCATTTATAAGGATTCRTCTCTGATTTCCGGCAGCGCAGCAGACGTCAATGGAGTGTACAGAATTRAGGATGTACCCATTGGTCGTTATACGGTGGTTGCTTCCTTCCTGGGGTATACGGAAATTGTAAGACCTGGAATTATTGTGAATACAGGGAAAGAAGTGATCATTCCATTGGAAATGGAAGAATCTGCCGTAAAAATGAAGGAGGTGCAGATCACYGCCAGTMGAAAYAAAGGYGAGGCWATGAAYGAAATGGCRACSGTAAGCGCCCGAACATTCTCTGTTGAAGAGACYGATAGRTACGCTGGAAGCAGAGGYGACCCGGCCCGAATGGCYTCCAATTTTGCAGGTGTGCAGGGAGCAGATGACTCCAGGAATGACATCGTAGTACGGGGAAATTCTCCTCTTGGCATTCTTTATCGTGTTGAAGGGATCGATATTCCCAACCCCAACCACTTTGCCGTTTCCGGATCATCKGGTGGACCAATCAGCATTCTCAACAATAAAGTACTGGCCAACTCGGATTTTTTCACGGGGGCATTTCCAGCAGAGTTTGGAAACAGCATTGCCGGGGTATTCGATATTAAAATGCGCAATGGCRACAATGAGCAATTCGAATTCACYGGTCAGCTTGGMCTCTTCGGTACGGAGCTCACAGCGGAGGGACCAATCTCCAAAGAAAAGCGCTCCTCATTTCTGATCAACTATCGATATTCCACGCTTGTTTTATTCAGCTCCCTGGGCATAAACCTCGGTACCACCGCSACACCCTTTTACCAGGATGCAGCCTTCAAACTCAACTTTCCTCAGAAAAAGGGCGGCAATCTCTCCTTCTTTGGCCTGGGAGGAGCAAGCCGGATCGATATCCTGATCAGTGAGCAAGATACGGGCTCGGTGGAAATATATGGAGACAATGACCGSGACCAATACTTCCGGACCCGGATGGGCGTGATAGGAATGAACTTCACAAAATCGCTGGACGAAAACACCTATGCCCGTGTTACCCTTGCAACCTCAATTGAAGAACAAGACAGCCATCATGAAATTGTATATCGGCGGGTGGACACAACTGGTTACTTTATTATCAATTCGGACGGAACCTATGCTGTGGATTCACTCGTTGATAAATTGAATTATACGTTCAGAACTCAAAAAACGTCTGCCGCATTTTATCTCAATAGAAAGTTTGGGTCACGCAATGTTGTTAAGATTGGCTTTAATGCGCATAATTTTGGTTTTAAGATGATTGACAGCGTGTACAATCACGGTACAACGTATAATTGGGACGTGCGCTGGGACCATGTAGGAGATGCCATCCTATTTCAACCCTATATTCAATGGAAGTACAAAATATCAAGCAAACTGGTTCTGAATACTGGTCTTCACAGCCAGTACTTCACTTTGAACAGGAGCCTCTCTCCTATTGAGCCCAGAGCGGGGCTGAGATGGAGCCTGAGCAATCGGCAAAACATCAACCTGGGCGTTGGTCTGCATAGCCAGTTACAGCCAATGTACACCTACTTTTATCACATTTCCAACGGAGGCRATGGATATACTCAGCACAACAARGGCATGGACTTCACCAAGAGCATACATTATGTTGCCGGCTATGACCACCGCCTTGGTTCAAACCTGAGAATTAAGTTTGAAACCTACTACCARCAACTCTATAACATTCCGGTTACCGTTGAACCWTCGTCCTTTTCGCTCGTTAATCAAGGTTCTGGATTTTCACGCTTTTTYCCCGATAGCTTAGAGAATACTGGAACSGGCGARAACTATGGTGTTGAGCTTACCSTGGAAAAGTTCTTTAGCAAGAAGTTCTTCTTTATGTCTACCCTCTCACTTTACGAATCATTTTATACCGGTAGTGACGGCATAAAGCGAGACACAGATTTTAATGGCAACTACACGTGGAACTTCCTGGGTGCACGGGAATTTGAATTTGGAGCCAACAAGGCATTCTCAATCGGCACCAAGATCACGCTTGCCGGTAATAAGCGATATGGTCCTGTAGACACTGCCGCAACACTCGCAAAAGGGGAAATTATTTACGCGGATGCAACGAGGAACAGCCTGCAACTGGATGAYTACTTCCGGGYTGACTTAAAGATCAACTACAAGGTGAATCAGAAAAAAATTACSCATGAAATTGGGCTGGACATCGTAAAYATCCTAAATACACAAAACGTRCTCAAACTRACCTATGCTCCTGACCCCAASGATCCTTCGGCCAATGCTATCAGGGAAGARTACCAATTGGGGTTGCTGCCCATCTTTTATTATAAGATTGATTTCTGATATTGAGGTTGACTTATGAGTTTAGGGTAAGGACGATGCTCTTTATAGGGACGTTGCCATCCCTAACGGGAGGTAAACATGTAACGCCCCTACTGACCAAATCAATCTCGTTACACCACCTCTGCCACCACAAAGCTCGAYCCYCCWAYAAAYACRAGGTCATTTACATCGGCCTTCATCTGCGCRAATYTCAACGCTTCATCAACGGATTCATAGGARTCCCCTTGTAAAYCAAACACYGACGCCTTCTCTTTTAACTCTTTTTCATCAAGTGCTCGCGGGATATCTGCCCGRCAGAAATAATAGGTGGCGTCCTTTGGCAGCATTTGAAGAATGTTGYCAATGTCTTTATCATTAACAGTACCGAGAACAAAATGAAGCTKTTCGTRRCTACCACYCYCCAGCAACTTAAGCACTTCCCTCATGCCGTCTTCATTGTGTCCGGCATCACAGATGGTTGTGGGATTGGTKGAGAGTAGTTGCCACCTTCCAACAAATCCWGTGTTGGCYGCAAAATACYGAAGGCCSGTTTTWAGATCTTTATCYGAAATRCTGTATCCCCTATCCCGAAGAAKCTCCACSGCSGAAATTGCCGTTTTCTCATTTTTWATCTGGTAGCCACTGTGAATYCCAAGWGKGRCTGCWTCRGCAAAGAACARAGGCGCCCYMASTTYYGARGCGATCGTTTTAAATGTCTCTTCAATCTGCYCTTGCCKTTCYCCAATAAGMACRGGCACTCCGTTTTTGATAATTCCAGCTTTCTCCTCTGCKATTTTTAYCAGTGTATCTCCCAGGAATTGGGTATGGTCCAATCCAATATTSGTGATGAYRGAYAATATTGGAGTRACTACGTTGGTAGAATCCAGCCTGCCCCCCATCCCTGTCTCCAGGATTGCCAGATCAACTTTCTCCTTATTGAAATGCGCAAAAGCCAAGCCCACAGTCATCTCAAAAAACGAAGGTTCAATGCGCTCGAAGTCCATCTTATACGTATCGACAAATGCACAAACATCTTCTTCCGAGATCATTTCCCCATYAATGCGAATACGCTCTCTAAAATCTTTATAATGAGGYGAAGTGTATAAKCCMACCTTRAGGCCCGTTTCCYGTAGAACGGARGCGAGCATATGCGCTACMGARCCCTTTCCATTGGTWCCMGCTATRTGTATTGATTTGAAATGCTCCTGGGGATTACCCAAAACCTCACAAAGTTCAATCGTATTGTTCAGATCGGCCTTGTAAGCCGCCTGMCCKATRCGYTGATACATGGGAAGCTGMCTAAACARATAGTTTAGCGTTTCCCGATAGTCCATTTGACCTTTGGAGGAACCAGAGTCTACAAGCATAGCCTGGCAAAATTACTAAGGACTRMTYAGTAATTTMCAGGAAAGTCACAATTTCTAAGWWTTGASGAATTCCARCTACCGATCAATTATTACCMGGCCGGAAATAGAAATGGCCCGTTAACCTGCAGTAAACACGAAGACAATGGTTCCCTTCTGTTCTTCAGGGGCTTTGCTATTGGCAGAAAACCTGGCTTTCAACGCGGCAGCTTTTGCGATTTTATAAAGCTGGGAATTCGTAGTKGTSGAGCCTTTGACYCCCGGAGTTGCTCTTTTCACCTTTCCGTATCGATCTACCCAAATGTTCACAACCACTTTGCCCGTTTCCTGTGTRGAATTGGTGATATCAGGTYTAAACGTGATATTTCTGTCACTCAGGRCAAAGCCGGTACCCTTACCCGGTGTTCCATTATAGTTATTATTGTCTCCACCTTCTGTTGAACCCTGATCACCTGGATCGCCCGTATCTCCCTGACTGTCATCCGAAGAGGCATTGCTCTTATTGCCCRTATATAGYGCCTTTTTATCGACCTCTTGCTCAGGCTCCTTTTCYACGTTTTCSGTTTCAATATTGTCRGTGGCCTCCTCAGGYACAGCAATGGTTTCCTCAACATCCTGGGTTTTAATAACCTCYTCACTTACCACAGGTATGGGCGTACTTTCMGTGATCTCTTCCGGAATCACCTCAGAYTCTGTAACATTMACYTCTTCGGGCTGSGTTTCMCCGTCACCTTGCATTTCAGTTCCGAAACTGATCTCAATRCCCGTTTCCAGAGGTGGGTCCGGAACCGTTAATCCCGTAAATATCAGCAACAACAACAGCAAAATACTGATGACAGYAACAACCATCGCTGATTCTCTCTTGTTTCTATCTCTGATAATTTCCATAATTCCTGTTTTGATATGCTCCCGTTGGTCGYRTCATTYWSTYMSYTSKKYYSWNGTTATTCTRTWSKMTGMCGMYYASRWTAWYRSSYMMMGKTCAAGACCCATCACTAGCGCACAATAATTACTCCATTTTCAAATTTAGCCCCAGATTATCTACTTCGGGCTTGTAGCTAAAACGAGCGCCAACCTGTTTTTATTGGCAATGTCCATAACATTAACCACGTACTCTATCGGGACAGTCTTGTCAGCATGAAGGATAAGCCCAGGATTGTCCACGCCATTCAGTTCATTCATAATAGCAGATTCAAGAAAATCGAGCTCCACTGGTTTCATATTGACCGCATAGGAATAATCATCCAGAA
>NVRW01000031.1 GCA_002400975.1 Flavobacteriales bacterium
TTTCTCCCTAAGATACTAATAGTTGGAGGAGTTATTTGTTCCTGGCCATCTCCCTAACAATGTAATCCAAAATCTCTTGTTCCTCCTCTTTACCCCAATGATCTAGTAGTAACAAATATGCTGTCTCTGATCCGTTATCAAATAGAACTTTAATTGCATTAAGTCTAATATCCATTGTATCATTCATCAGCGACTCATACTCATTTAGCAGATTGGATTCACGTGCTCGATTAAGAAGATGCGGAAATTCAATGTTCCTCAAAAGAATCCCATTGATAAAAAAGTAATCTGATAGATACCCGTAGTCTGAAAGTTCCTTCCAAACCAAGCCTTCTAGTTTTTTAATCTCGGCGGTATATAACTGTTGGGAACTAAACTCAGAGATAACCCCTCTCACCTTACTTCTGAGTGAAGGGATCAACACCGATTCCCTATAGCTTCTTCCCCTTTCCACTTCTAGTTTTTTCACCGAATCTGGAATCAAGCTAAAGAAACAAGTTGCATGTAGTTTAACTTCCATTTCATCTGAGGTCAGTACAATCAACTCTTCAGTTACCTCTTCCTGTCTGATGCTATACAAAATCAGAGAATCATAAGCATGTATTAAATGAATTCCTGATCTATAGATGCTATCTGAATACACCTTACTCATGGCCTTACTATAAAGCAGGCCAGCGTATCCCATTGGCACATTGACCATTTTAGGTAATTTTCCCTTTTCGGATGGGAATGAAAAGTAACTTATGGCAAGTTCAATCACGGATGTCTTGTCCGCTGCCCTTAACTCATTAAACGTAGACGAGTTTATGGTTAGGTAGCTCTCCAGGTAGATACATTCCTTAACCAATGCACGCAGGTACTCTATTTGTTGATCCACGGTTCCTATCTCATTCTCGATCTTCTTTTTCCATTTCTTCTTATAACCTTTAAAACAGGACTCCAAACTCTTATTGTAAGCTGCTGAATCTACCTCAAGCGAGGCCTCTTCAAAACATTTACAAGATTCAGTCAATAGAATTTTAGATACAAATTGTCCCTGAAGTGGGTTGATAAATGAGAATATGACCGCTGTTAAAAGAAATAATCGCATATGAGCTGGCATACAACTAAGGTACAACATAAGAGTATACCCCAAGCCTTTAGGTGATTACCGAACTCACGTGAAAGGTCAAGTTAAAGGTAAAAGGGGGCCAATAGAATGTCAGGGACGGTTAAGGACTAGATTGAGAAACTATTATCAGCTCATTTACAATAACCTAATTAAGACCTATAAAGACTAACTAGTCCGTAGGGTACAGTTTCGCCTTTTTGCTAACTTTGTTATAGGCACTTAGTTTAACAGGATAGCCTCCGTCGTCCTTTCTCTACGCGTGTCTAAGTAGATGGAAATAATTCAATGCGCCGTATTGAATTTTGTCAAAATTGCAAAATCTGAATTGGTTGCTGGCATTATGTCAGGATATAGGACACGGCATGAATTGTGCAATTGAGTGATTAAATTGGATTATGTTAACTCCTAAGTTTCCTTCACTTTTTCGTGTCTCCCGGAATAGGAGCTTTGATTATAAGCCGATATATTACAGTGAGGAGAAAGAAAAAAGAGAGAAGCGTGCAAAAGAGCTGGCAGCTGGCAAGAAGGGAATTACCCGCAATACAATTAAATTTCGACCAAGTGGAGCTCGTTCGCTAAGGAATTCAAATATGCGCATAGTTTTGTTGGTTGTTTTGCTAACAGCTCTTGCAGTTTATATAATCACATATTAACTGTCCTTTAATAGAAATAACAGTGTTTTGAAACCAACCGGGTCAATTTTTAGTACGTACATGTTTGGAGGAGGGGTATGCGTTTGAGACTTGCGATTTAAGATTGGATGTTTCTCCATTCTTTTCCTTTTTCCCGGTCCCGTATTACTAACCGAAGTTTATTGGTAGATTTTGATGAAACGCCCACAAGGTTATTTTTTTATATTTAAGGTCGCTTAATTAAATCAGCGTATGACAGACATTGTTCACGTTCTCTCAGATCAAGTGGCGAACCAAATCGCGGCTGGAGAGGTGATTCAGCGACCTGCCTCGGCAATCAAAGAGCTTGTTGAGAACGCAGTCGATGCTGGAGCCACCTCGGTGAAGGTGATTATAAAAGATGCCGGGAAAACCTTGCTACAAGTAATTGACAATGGTTGTGGTATGTCCAAATCCGACGCGCGAATGTGTCTGGAGCGTCATGCTACTTCGAAAATTTACAAAACGGAGGATCTCTTTAATATCCGGACAATGGGTTTTAGGGGCGAGGCTCTGGCGTCTATTGCAGCAATTGCCCATGTGGAGATAAAGACAAAGCGTCAGGAGGATGATCTGGGAACTCAGGTAAATATTGAAGGTGGAGAGATCGTTGGAGATCAAGCTTGCGGATGTAACGACGGTACATCCATTTCCGTTAAGAACCTCTTCTTCAATGTTCCGGCAAGACGAAATTTCCTAAAATCGGACCCGGTAGAAACCAAACACATTATAGATGAGTTTCAGAGGGTAGCCCTGGCCTATCCCAATATTGCATTTTCCTTATTCAACAATGAAAATGAGGTATTTCATTTGATGAAGTCTTCCTTTCGCCAGAGAGTCGTAGGAGTTTTTGGTAGAAAGTACAACCAGAAATTGGTTCCGGTGGAGGAGAGCGCACAGGTTGTTGGCATTTCTGGTTTCGTTGGCAAGCCTGAGTTTGCAAAGAAAACACGTGGAGAGCAATTCTTCTTTGTGAACAAACGATTTATCAAAAATGGATATCTGCATCACGCTATCCAAAACGCCTTTCAGGATTTGATCTCCCGGGAGAATATTCCATCGTATTTTATTTTCCTGGAATTGGATCCACAGGGCATTGACATCAATATCCATCCTACAAAGACGGAAGTGAAATTTGAAAATGATCGGGCAATCTACGCCATTCTTCTGGCCGCGGTCAAGAAAGCCCTGGGAGAACACAATATAGCCCCCTTGCTTGATTTTGAACGTGAACCGGCTTTTGATGTGCCCCCTTTGGGTAAGGGTGAGTCTGTTGAAATTCCTGAAGTGAGAATTGATCCTTCATATAATCCTTTTGATCAGTCATCTGGTGGGACCGGTAATGGAATGAATTCAAAACCATCTACGGAGAACTGGGAAGAGCTCTACCGACCCGCTGCAGAAGATAAAAGAGAAAGCGAAAACCTCGAGTCGGACCTCAACCAAACACAGTTCGAGCTTGAAGCAGATTTGGATGAACAGGCCAATCCTCCGAGTAAACCGATTCAAATTCACAGGAGATATATAATATCCCAGATTAAATCTGGTTTAATTGTTATTGACCAGCAGAATGCCAGTGAGAGATTACACTATGAGAGGTATCTAAACGCCTTGAAAAATTCAAAAGTTTCAGTGCAAAAGTCATTGTTTTCAAAAACTGTGGAGTTGAGTCCTGGTGACTTTGGATTGGTAATGGAAATGAAGGATGAATTTGATGCTTTGGGATTTGAGATTCGGGAATTTGGTAAGAGTACAGTGATTATTGAAGGAGTTCCGGCGGATTCAACTGATAAGGATGCTGAGGCACTCCTGGAGCGAATGTTAGAGCTGTATAAAAACAATATCAGTGATTTGAAGATTGAGAAGCACGATAATCTGGCAAGATCTCTCGCCAAAAGCCTTTGTATAAAGCCAGGGCGCATTTTGAGTGTGGAAGAAATGACTGCGATGATTGATGAACTCTTTGCGTGTAGTATGCCTTATTACACGCCCAATGGAAACCCCACCATAACCACCCTGACGATTGATGAGCTGAATACAAAATTTGGCAAATAGGAGATAGAGAACAATGGCCCTTCAAGATTATCTACCCAGACAGTTCAATATGATGCCACCCGTGGTCAAGAACTTATTGATCATAAATGTCCTGTTTTTTTTGGCATTGGTTCTTGTAGAGAGAGCTTTTCATGAGAATTTGAATTCTCTGTTCGGCTTGTATTACCCTGGGTCTGATAATTTCAAACCATTCCAGGTAATTACCAGCATGTTCTCACATGGTGGTATTATGCACCTGGCATTTAACATGTTCGCACTGTGGATGTTCGGGTCGCAGCTGGAGAGGATCTGGGGTTCACGCAGATTCTTTATTTATTTCATTATCACCGGTATTGGCGCCTCTTTATTGCATACTGGTGTAAACTGGTATGAAGCGACAAATGCCTGGGCAAGCATTCCTCCTGAGTTGCATTCGGATGTGTTAAATTTTCTAAATGAAGGGGATAAATTGCTAATCGAGACGGGGCTTCATTCTACAGTGCACAAGTTGGCAATGATCTATAGTTCTCCGGTTGTTGGTGCATCTGGAGCCATTTACGGATTGCTCATGGCATTTGGTATGCTCTTTCCAAATGTTGAATTAATGTTGCTGTTTTTCCCCATGCCTATAAAAGCAAAGTACTTCATACCCCTCCTTATGGTCGGCGAACTTTACCTGGGGATGAATAATTTCTCCTGGGACAACATTGCGCATTTTGCTCATCTTGGTGGAGCACTGTTTGGGTTTATCATTGTCAAATACTGGGCACGGGGGTCCAATCATTTTTTTTAAAACCTGAATTTGGTGATGCCCTAACCAAACATGCAATTAATCCGAACGAACATTAAATAATGGCTTCAGTATCTGATGAAATAAAGGCTGCATTCAACCAAGGGGATATTGTTACGCGCCTGATTCTGATTAATACCGCCGTTTTTATAGCAGTGAACGTATTGTACGTTGTTCTCTGGCTGTTTAAGATTCCAGGTTCAGTTCGGGTTTGCGARGATGCTTTGGACCTTCAGGGATATTGGTTRGGTACCCCSGCCGACCTGGGAAGTCTTTTGTTTAGACCATGGACCTTAATTACTTACATGTTTGCGCATGGAGGCCTCATGCACCTTTTTTTCAATATGATAATTCTGTTTTTTAGCGGCCGAATATTCAAGGAATATCTTGGATCAACGCGTATACTGGCCACGTATRTCCTGGGAGGGCTCGCAGGCGTTGTGTTGTATCTGATAGCGTACAATTTGTTTCCGATATTTTCTGATTCTGTCGCATGTTCATGGATAGTTGGAGCCTCGGCGTCAGTCATGGCGCTKCTCATTGCAATTACTGCTTATGTHCCCAATTATTTAGTGCGGATTCCCTTCACGGGTATTAATATTAAATTGAAGTACATCGCHGGTGTGATGGTGGTGATGGATATAATCAACATCAGATCTGGTAACGCGGGAGGCCATATCGCGCATCTGGGAGGAGCATTATACGGATTTTACTTTGTTCARCGTTATAGAAAGGGGTCAGACATCTCAACTGKGTTTAAYAGTTTTATTGCAAAAGCCCRGGAGTATTTTTACAAACCTAAATCTCACTTGAATGTGAGTCACTCTGCGCGCAGGAAATACAAAACCGATGAGCAATACAACTATGAGAGGAAAGTTAGCCAACAAAGGATGGATGAGATCTTAGATAAAATCTCYAAATCAGGTTATGAAAGTCTGTCGAAAGAGGAAAAAGAAATTCTATTTAAGTTTGGTGATAAGGACCAATAGACATTCCTATATTGGGCCTTCYGGCAAATTAACCTGAGTTYGGTAGAAGGGTAATTTGGTAAACGGTAACGAAGCCCGYATCGTATAACGTTTTGCGCCTTTTTTGGCAACTGATGTTCTATGAAGAGARTACTGATTTTCCTCAATTATGTCGCAGTATTTTTGCTGYTACTGTCTTATCTCTCCCCATTTGTTGATCCCCAGAGTTTTTGGCCGATTGCCCTTTTCGGTCTCCTTTATCCGTTCTTTCTGATTGCNAACTTGCTTTTTTTGCTCTTCTGGATCATCAGAAGGAAGAAGTATTTCTGGCTTTCYCTGCTGACTATCCTTATAGGGTGGTCCTACCTTACCCGCTATGCCCAACTAGGGAYAGGCAGTGCTGAATCGGAGCAKGSGGGCAAATCGCTGAAGCTTCTTTCATAYAATGTGAGACTCTTTGATCTCTATAATTGGAAAAAAGATGAAAATCAGGTCACCAGGGAAAAYATCTATAGCTTTTTGCGYGATGAGGAYGCTGCTGTGYTGTGTTTTCAAGAATATTACGCAGATGACACTGGGGAATTCTCATCCGTGGGTCATATTGTCGAAACTCAGRAGGCCAAGTTCAATCATGTAGGATACACTGTATCTMTGGGCCCAAGTCATTGGGGCATTGCCACATTTTCGAGGTTCCCTATTTTGAATAGRGGGCGTGTTAMGTTTGAAAGCAAAAGCAACAATATCTGYATATTTTCTGATATCGTTGTCGGRGATGATACYWTGAGAATTTACAATGCCCATCTGGGATCTATACATTTTGGCTATGAGGAGTACCAACTTCTGAAAAAAGTGGGCAATAGTGAAGTCAATCGTGAYTCTTCRGGGCCTCTGGGRAGATCAACTCAGATTGACGTSGCAAAMGATGAGCAGATACCCGTCCTTAAGATGATGGTYAGGATGGTDAARCTGTTGCGAACAGCGTTYGAAAACCGGGCRGCACAGGCTAAGGCTGTGGCTGAGCACGCAGCCTCCAGTCCCTTTCCCGTGATAATATGTGGTGATATCAACGATACTCCGGTATCCTATGCCTATAGAGTGCTGGCAGAGGGCAGGCGTGATGCCTTTAAGGTATCGGGGAGCGGCTTTGGAAATACGTACGCAGGKGCGCTCCCGTTTTTTAGAATTGATTATATCCTTTGTGACGATGACATCRRAATCATCGACTTCCAAACTAAATCTGAGGCYACATTCTCAGATCACTTTCCAATTTCGTGYAAGGTGGAATTGTGAACGTTTTTGGGAAATSGTTTTACGATTGGTACGCAAGTRTTTAATTCTCCTTCCGGACCCATTTTAAGGTGAGCAGATTCATTGGATTGGTGCTCAATCCTGAAATGTTATTGTGCACCAATCGGATKACATCGTCGTAGTAAAGTGGGACGATAGGGCTTTCTTCAATGATTATACGGTCCATTTCCTGGTAATATCTGAACCTGATGGAATCATTCACTTCCAGCATTGACTTCTCATAAAGTTCATCATATTTCACGTTCGAAAAATGAGTGTAATTCGGACCTACAGGTGAGAAGTTCTTRCTGTAAAATAAGGCGAGGTAGTTTTCYGCATCTGGATAATCAGCCAACCAGTTCTTCCTGAAAAAATTCACCCTGGACGTGGCTATACGTTCACTAAGGTTRATAGCTTGCTCCACATCGATCCTGACCTTAATGCCAATTTCACCGAGCTGATGCTGCATAAACTCGCACATCTCCCGGTAGTTTTCAGATGTTGTAATAGATATTTCCGGCAGCGGATTATCGTCATTAAATCCAGCTTCTCTCAGGAGTGCCACGGCCCTATCTGGATCATATGAATACCCCTTTACTTTTTTTGCATCAAATGAAGGCATACCCCGGGGCACGATTCCCGAATTCGCAGCTGTGCCTATATTGTTGCGTAAGTAGGTGACCATCTTYTTWCGGTCAATSCCATARTTAATGGCCTTTCTAACCGCCTTGAGTTTGAGCGGACTGTTCTGTACCAGCTCTGATTCCGCATCAACTAATATTCCCAAATAGTCTGTCTTAAGGTAGGGTAGGGTTTCCAATCTGAATTCACCCTCATATGAAGGATTGAGCTGTCCGGTCCGTGAGAGCACCTCATCCTTTGGCATTTGATCCAATCCCGATAACATATCCAGCGATCCCTTTTTGAATTCGAGAAACACCACTTGTTTTTCCCCAAGAAAGGTAATTGAAACTGCGTCGAGGTAGGGAAGGCGATTGTCATTTTCATCTCTTTCAAAATAATTCTCATTCTTAATSAGTACGAGCTTCACACCTTCTTTCCARACTTTGAACTTGAACGGACCGGTTCCTACGGGATTGCTTCTGAARTCTTTTCCAAATTTCTCAGTMGCTTCAAAAGGAACCACTGAACAATACTGCATAGTTARCAATCCAAGAAATGCAGGAAACGGCCGATTCARGTGAATCTCAAGAGTGCTGTCATTRATTGCATCAAACCCCGCAGCATCCGTTCTATYTATATTGTTGAAAATCCAGATGCCCGGTGAACTTTCATCAGGATTGAGAATTCTWAATAGACTGTGTTCAAAGTCTGAGGCAAGAACTTTTCTTCCTTTGCCACCTTCAAACACTTCGTTATCGTGAAAATAGACGTCATTTCTCAAGTGGAAVGTATAGGAAAGCCCGTCCTCGGAGATGTCCCATGATTTAGCGATGCAAGGTTGAACTTGCARCTCATCATCCATTTGHACCARGCCATTGTAGATTTGGTTGATCACCCAAATATTCTCCACCTTGCTGGCAAATAATGGATCCAGWGAKGCRATKCCKGCKGCCTCATTATATCTGAAAACAGTGCGTTTGTCCTCAATTGCTTCCCGGCGGGGCCCGCAGGAAAGCAAGRCGACAGATATGCYGATAAAGACTGTAARAAGCTTGCTCATTGTTCAATAATATTTTAACAAAATTAAAGAAATATAAAAGCACACAACCCTCTGCACTTTTAATTTATTAACGGAAATACTTGGAAAAATAATAGGGGNTAARGGTGGATGTGGAACAGGCTTTCTTARCGCAACAACGTGACATGCCCTATGTATTCATGGGCGTCCTGGTTGAGGTCTTCAGTTTTRATCAGCCAGATATATACATCGGTTTGGGCCAATGTGCTACCGGAATTGGCTTTGCCGGTCCATCCYSGCCATGTATTGTAGTTRCCYRCAAATTCATAGATCATGTCTCCCCATCKGTCGAATATATAAATCTCGAATTCGTCATCTCCCATSCCTATGATYTTGGGTTTGAACMTCTTGTTCTCTGGAAYAAAACTATTGGGCAAGAAGGTATTAGGAGCAAACATTATATAGKCGGCCTTGACTCGTATATATAGCCCCATCGAATCYTTGCAACCATTGGGTTCTTCAACGGTAAGTGTGATGTAAAAAATTCCAGTGTCCTGGTACTCGTGTKCGAGCAATTGATAAGTACCCGATGTATAATCAACACCATTGATAGTACCGTTTCCRGGTCCCGCACCWAYACCATCTCCAAATGTCCACTCATAACTYGTAGAAGGATCCAGGAAAGTAGAYGAATCSGTCAGATCAAAAATCGCGTTGAGAGAGGACGCTTCAAAAGGATCCACAGTGAAAAGTGCTATYGGCGGAGGAGCTAYTGAACTTACCATACTGTTTGAACATCCTTTGASCGAGGTGACCGTAAGTGTCACACCAAAGAAGGGATTGCCGGCTCCTGGTGTGAAAACATGRTCYGTAGTYGCACCGGAAAATAAATTATCGGKTCCYGATCCYRKATCTCCAAAATCCCAATYGTATGAGGCAATGGYTCCAGATGGATCAATCGTTGAGTTGGATCCGTCAAATTGCACGACAAATGGATCTGGAAAGCATCCGGCAATTATCACCGCTGTTGGCGTGGGGTCAACTGTTACCGTAACAGAAATAGTCTCATCRGTTGAGCAGCCATCTGACACGGTAACATTGTATGTTGCCCCTGGAATCGAAGGTGCCACATTGACCAGGGAGGTCGTCGAGATGGATGGATTCCACACGTAGGTGTAATTGGTKACTCCGGGATCRCCACCAGATGCATTGATAGTCAAGTCAACATTTTGYCCCTCACATATAGTCTTATCYGATGTGATCAGGGTAATTTGAGGGTGAACCGTGACTACCACCGTTTCAGCATCCGAACATCCATTTACGTCAGTAGCAGTCACCGAGTAGCTCGTTGTAATAAGTGGATTCACYAYYTGGCTGGACGTAGTCGGGCCRTTATCCCATACGAAGTTGTATCCGGGCGTTCCGTCAATYGCAGATGCASTCARTGTCGCATYTGMSCCRTAGCAGATAGGATTAATTGTGGCAATAGAGGCAATCACCTGAGTCGGCTCTGCTATTGTAAACGTTTGAATAAATTCACAGCCATTTAAATCCGTTACGGTAACACTGCCCTGGCCACCTGCAAGGCCAGCTGTATTGTCAGCAGTCCCGGTTTGTCCGTTGCTCCAGGCGTATGTATAAGGAAACGATCCGGAATCTGGATCAAGTGTAACAATGGCACTTCCATCCGTGAAGCCAAAGCACGAAACACCTTGTACAGGAATCGCGTCAATGTCGGGTCCCGATACATGATTCACCAGTATGSCKGSAATTATAACAGTACAGCTGTTGGCATCAGTGACCGTCACCGTGTAATTGCCATAAAGCAGATYAGTAGCCGTTGCCGTAGTCTGGAATCCACCGGGATYCCAAACATAGCTCCAYGGTTGCGTTCCCCCTGTWGGARATACCGTTGCACTACCATCCGCCCCCCAGCATTTAGCMGGAGTTGTGTTGGCCMCGGCRGCTAATATACTTGGTTCACTTATCACAATGCTGTTGGAAACAACACAACCCATAGCATCTGARACATCAACATCGTAAGTTCCCTGGGCAAGACCAATCAGAGAACTTGTGGTTTGACCACCTTGAAGCCAATAATAGGTATATACACCTGTSCCTCCTGACGGTGTTATTGAAATATCTCCATCTGCATCGCCATTACAGCTAACGTCATTGGCMACGTACGTAAATGTAAGCGGGGTCGGKTCTRYAATGACCTGTAAACTCTGCGTTGYGCAACCATTGGCGTCTTCAACCAATACACTGTGCGTMCCTGCACACATACCKGTATCTGYGGCATTTGTBCCTCCRGTTGTCCAGGAATAGGTGTAAATAGGTGTGCCTCCAASTRCAKTCACAGTTGCGGTACCATCGCAGGYGCCAGYACAAGTGACATCTGAGAATGGTGATATTRCACTGGCCAATKGCTGCGGCTSTATRATYGCAAACGTGTCTGCATCAATACACTGATTTCCATCTTSAAGMACAATTGAATAATTKCCAGCAACMAGATTRAAAATAACGSTGCTTCCCGTGGCGATAAGCGCTCCGGTTCCGTCGTACCAGYTGTAAGTAAACGAAGGCGTRCCTCCAGAGAATGAGACCGTKGCGCTACCATTATTGTCTCCRAAACACAGYAGAGGAGCAGCATTRATTGTATCRACTGTCGGTCCTGCAATGTCAGTAATCAGTACCGGCATATTGAAAGTGCAATTCATGGCRTCYGTGACAGAAACGTYAAACCCACCCGCAAAAACATTGSTCAGGCATGAGTCCGTKGTAGCATTCAAATCATTCCACAAGTAAGTATAAGGTGTAACACCTCCAATGCCGTTTACGCAAGCACTTCCGTTGTTGGAGCTGCACGTTGTAGGCTGTACAATGTTTTGAGTTATGCCAAGCAYRGTTGGTTGGGTTAGAATCACCGATTCTGTTGCTGAACAACCATTGRTGTCCATTACAACCACCGTATAGGTAAACCCKCCGGGYGCAGAACAAAGATTCACTGCAGTAGCTGTGGATTGCAATAGTCCATCATCCCARAAGTACGYGTAAGWGCCTGCACCGCCTGTTGCYGTTGCAGCAGCMAGACCATTGCATGCTCCAAAGCATGAAACATTTGTACCWGCAATCGTTACCGCTAAAACCGGTGGTTCTGTTATGGGCGTCGATGTTATGGAGCGACAACCATTGATRTTGTTCACGGTTACGTCRTAATTTCCCTGGCATAGCCCAACTGCCTGACTCGAAGTATCACCGCTAGACCATAAATAAGTATAGGGTAGYCCACCCCCTATTACGGTYACCTGKGCAATTCCATTGCAGTTGCCAAAGCAATCCACATCCGTTACTGTACCTATCGAGGCTATCAACTCAGGTGGGTCAATAAGAACCACAGTAGCTGCTGCAATACATCCYTTACTATCTGCTACAGTGATAACAGAGGCTAYGTCACACAGACCGGTGGCAGTAATATTGGTTTGAGTGTTAGGGTCATTCCAGGTATACGTATAGGGTAACGTTCCACCTGTTGCAACAACACTWGCACTTCCATCGCACGTGTCCTTACAACTTGGATTGATCGATGATGTGCTCAGTGCAAGCACCGCCGGTTCAGTGATTACTACAGATRTGGAAGCGATACATCCATTRGCGTCRGTTATATCGAGGGTAGTGGTNCCRGCACATAAGCCMGTWGCAGTCTGAGTSGTTTGACCATTTCCCCAAAGATAATTGTACGGCCCCACCCCACCAGATTCAGTAGCTGTTGCCGACCCATTGCAATYMCCAAAACAAGAAGCTTGTGTAGTGGTATCTATTCCGGCGATCAAAACCGTCGGYTGGTTAATGGTGGCTGATAGGGTTGTRGTACATCCATTGGCATCGGTRATAATGACTGAACATGCACCCGCTGYCAATGYRGTGACCGTGGTCGTGGTTTGGCCATTACACCACAAGTAAGTATAAGGTGGTACYCCATCAGTAACAASCACTGTYGCGGATCCGTTATTGCCTCCGAAACACAGTATATCAATTGTGCTCGCTATATTGGCCGTTACTATTCCACCGTCCACTATGTTGAATGGAGTTATTATCTGGCAGCCATTCAGATCTGABACCGTTACCGTATAGCTTCCTGCAATTAATCCTGAAACAGAAGTACCAGTTCCTCCGGAACTCCAGTTGTAAGTATATCCTGTCGTTCCACCGGATGCAGTGACAAACGCAGAACCATTGCTGCCACCTAAACAAGACACATTGGTTAAYGTTACAGGYSCGGTTAGGGCAGTGGGYTCTATCACCGTTCCGCTTTGAATATCYGTYGCACCTGTGAAATCAGTAATTGTCACATCATATATGCCRGGACAYAATCCWGTGATTGAACTTGAATTTCCAGCGTTGCTCCACASATAAGTAAAAGGAGGTGTRCCGCTGGTAGGAGTTGCCGATGCTGTTCCGTCACAGGCMCCAGARCACATTACGTCAGTTGTCGTYACGACRCCACCCACCAAAGTAACGCARCCGAAATTGTCAACCAGAATATTGATATATCCACTGCAAGAGGTAATCCAWATAGGTCGGAATGTGATRTAGCACCAATTYCCCGTTGCTGTCCATGTGAAGGTGAAGGTTTGCCAGGCCGTATTCATAATCGGYCCTACTTGYCCGAGCAGTTCTTGCTCATCACAAATTGAGTTTCCCCCGTAAATGGCAAAGGAGCTGTAACAGTCTCCMGGRCCAGCAGTATTGTAGATATTGCTGTGCGCCAGGTCCATACTGATCGTGTAGGTCTGGCCAGCCACCATACACGCCGAAAGAACCTGACTAGCGCCTTCRAAATAGCCACCTGVAGACCCACCAGACTGTAAAAAGCTCACATATGAGCTGCCATCRGAGGGCGCTTGTGTAATGCCCCATTGTCCGGGCTGTGTATCCGGGGATCCCCCACAATTGGACCACGGTGMAGGTACTTGATGCGGCATGGGTGGGCCCTCAAAGGACGGGTTTGTTGCACAAAGAGTTTGGCCCCTTACCTGGTTAAGAACCARGAGAGAAATAAGTGAAACTGCAAATATTCTGAATACKCCCATGCTATTCTCACCTCCATTTATCTCCAGTATGACTWTAAGCCCATATCYNNATATACAGGTCTTRYGYTTTGTAGACGGTCGCAACCRYGATTAGGTTGCTGKTATGKAAACTAGCTAATATGAGCGTCTATCTGATAAGTGTAATATTGCCTTTCTTGATTACTGATTCCCCATCTTGCAAATCAGCTTCCAGATAATATACGAATACCTGYGCGGACATTTCCTTGCCGTTCWTTGTGCCATCCCAGCCTTCACCATACCAATTCCCCTTKCCATCGGSCCTATCTCTCGGAGTAGCAGTAGTGGATTCAAATACCTTCTCACCCCATCGATCGTAGATGATAAAGTTTAGSGMGGTGATRCCTATTCCACTCACGTATAGCATTTGGCTTTGGTTTTGATCATCCGGTGCAAATATATTTGGAACGTAGATGACTAACTGGTCAGTTACCGTTATTGTTCTGATGATGGTATCAACGCAACCATTGCTRTCAATAACMGCSAGAAGTACATCATAACTGCCCGTRTCRGTGTAYRYATGCGTTGGATTCTGCAATGATGAACYRCTGCCCAATGTATCTCCGAARYTCCAGCTCCATCCAATTATATTGCCTGTTGACAGATCTGTGAATTGGATTATTTGGTCCTTRATAAYRGTGATYGGATCATAGCTGAAATTAGCTTGYGGTKCSGACACYGTGATCATAGCCGTTATGGTCATAGTGCTCGTACATCCTTTAATATCCACAATTGTTACGGTCACATCATATACACCATCGGCCACGTATTGATGTGTAGGATTTGTATAAGTTCCCGAAGTTGTTGGAGAGCCAATRACGGTTCCACTACCAGGACCAATACCGGTACCATCACCAAAATCCCATTCCCACGTATCRATRTAKATACTGTTCGGTGGACCCAGTGATGAATAAGCTACGGATTGATCAGTGAAGGTAATATCACATCCGGTTGATTGCGCGCTGGAGAATATCACATCCGGYAATTCTGTTATCGCTACAAAAGCATAGGCCGTATCATTCAAGGAGCAGCTATCTGTGMMGACAACYGTATAACTCGTATTCACCAGYGGTGAWACYGTTATTGATGTTGAATCTCCTGCGTTCACRCTAACCGTTGTAGTAGTTATTCCATCATCCCAKATTACCGTATAAGGACCRCCATTACCAGCAGATGGCSTRGCCCAYAAARTGGCCGATTGCCCTATACAAATTTCTAYCAAAGSRGTGGCCGTCACCACKAGYGGAGGACTCACCGTGATCTTTATTGATCCTGTATCCTGACATCCGTTYGCATCTGAAATAAATACATTGAAAGTATCCGTAACAATTGGRCTAACCARGTGGGCAGAGGARTCAGGYAATCCATGATCCCAGGCTCTTACAACCGGATTTACACCTCCCAATATCACTGTCGAAATAACAACAGATTCTCCAAAGCAGATCAACGAATATGGGTCTGCAAACATGAGAACAAYAATCGSRGGYGGCTCRRYAACYGTWACAACGGCAATATCCTGACACCCGGTAACGTCRGTTACCGTGCAGATAAACTGACCMGCAAGTAACCCSGTTGCAGTTTGTGTTGATTGCAATGCCGGGTCATCCCATWCATAGGTAAATGGYAGCGTACCGCTTGTTACCAATACMGTGGCTGATCCGGTAGCATCGCCGTTACAGCCAACATTGATCACAATGGCAGAGTCAATGATCGGACCGGGTGTTCCCGGTACTGTAACCGGACCACTTTTCGTACATCCATTGGCATCGGAAACAGTAACAATATAAGTTCCCGCAAGCAGACCAATAGCATTGGAATCCGCTTGTGGCGGGTTTGTATTCCATGCATAGGTATAAGCAGGTGTTCCACCACTTGGCGTAACCGTTRCCTGGCCTTGTGCGCTACCACAGAAATCCGGTRCCGTRAYATCAGTAAAGAGKAGTTCTGCYGGCTCRSYAACAGTAACAATTGTGGTTTCCGTACAACCATTTAAATCTGTAGTAATCACTGTATCCGTTCCCGCAGCCAGGTTGGTCGCCGTTTGAACATTGCCGGCAATTCCCGATGGGAGCCATACATATGCATAAGGAGGAGTTCCCCCGGTCGGAGTGGGCACGAGATCAATAATCCCATCATTGTTACCGAAGCAGCTCACAGGGGTCACCGTTGCTATCACATTAATTGCCGGTGGATCACCAACAGTTGCGACACTTGAGTCAAYGCAACCATCGGCATCAGTTACAAACACWATATGTTGTCCTCCGCATAGCGAGTCCGCCATYGGRGTAACATCCGTGCTGGTAGGYAACCACGAATAGGTATACGCMCCWGTACCTCCRGAYGCATTGACAGTTAAACTGCCATCRCAGAGCCCGTTACATGATACATCTATAATATTTGTRGGGAATATRGCTGTATTVAGYRGAGAAGGTTGRCTTATTATCACCACTRCTGAAGTTATRCAACCYGTTATACCATCTTCAATMGAGACGCTATATGTTCCACCTGCCAAACCSGAGACACTGRTCACRCCAACGCCACTTGCGATGGTATCCCCATTAAAATTCACCCAATAATAAGTATCACCCCCGGAATTTCCGGTAACAGAATCCACACTGGCCGTACCAACYGAGTCGCCGTAGCAGTTGTCMGGRGTTGTCGTAATGCTGTCAATGCTAGGTGCTCCGATATCGTTAATSGGTACGAACAACGAATCAAAGCAACCGTTGTTATCCAAYACATAKACCTTATATATTCCGGCAAACACGTTGCTAACACATGTTCCGATGGTTGACAACGGATCTGACCACTCAACGTAATAGGGAAATTGTCCGCCTGCTATATTGACACAGGCCCCTCCATTCTGATTTCCGCAAGTTGACGAAGTTGTAGACGCAACAATTATGCTCAGGGCATTCGGTTCAGTGATCAATACAAAAGCCGATGTATTACAGCCGCTGGAATCGGTAACAATTACATCAAATACACCATCACATAAACTAYCTGCGGTTGCCGTAGTTTGAAAAAGAGGATCGTTCCACTGGTAGGTGAAAGGCGGGATRCCACCRTTGGCAGTCACCGTTGCCGTTCCATTGCAATCTCCATTRCAAAGCACATTGGTYTTTGACATTCCCAGCASCAACGTTGAAGGTTGATCAATGGTAACGGACGTCGTATCGGTACATCCATTGGCGTCAGAAATTGTAACCCCATAGGTTCCAACACATAGAAAGGTCGCYGTCGCTGTAACCTGGCCATCACTCCAATTGTATGTATAAGGGGGTGTGCCACCAGATTGCGTTACCGTGGCAAACCCATCACATCCTCCATTACAGGCGGCATTCTGACTAGTTAAGAGAGAAGCGACCAATGCTGGTGGATTATTAATAGTCGTTGTTGAAATTGACGCACAGCCGTTGGCATCCGTGACATTGATTACATAACTATTGGCACATAAACTATCTGCCAACGGCGTGTTATCTCCATTTGACCATGAATATGTATAAGGTGTAACGCCACCCGTGGCTGTTACCAGCGCAGTTCCTTCACATCCCCCATTACATCCSGGATCAACTGTTGAAATACYCAAGCTAAGCGCYAASGGCTCAACCAATGTAACSGTAGCAGTGGCRATACATCCGTTAGTGTCTRTTACGACWACRGAATAGGTATTGGCGCACAGCGAYGTAGCACTGGCCAAGGTCTGYAGGGCGGGGTCATCCCATTGATAAGYAACAKYGGGAAAGCTTCCTCCAATTACGGATACCGTGGCTACTCCRTCGCAWGAACCATTACAATTCGGGTYGGTGAGAACGGCGCCGCTCGCAACCAGGTTGGCCGGTTCATCTATSACAACTGATGCTGATGAAGTACATCCGGTACCATCCGTTACCTGAACAATGTGTGTTCCCGCACATAAGAAGGTTGCAGCAACAGTGGTCTGGCCGCCTGGCGTCCAGGCATAAGTATAAGGTGCTGTACCTCCGCTTGCCAAGGCAGTTGCAGCACCATCACATACACCAAAGCAGGTGACATCTGTGCTATCGCTTATTATTACAACAGGTCCTGCCGTATTAGCAACAGCTGATGTAATGGAGTCCTGGCACCCATTCCCATCCGTTACTATAACCTGATAAGTGCCCGCTGCAAAACCCGTGGCGGTCGAACTGGTTTGACCACCATCCCATAAATAAGTAAGCGCTGGAACCCCGTTGGTAACTGTAACTGTCGCAGATCCGTCTGACTGACCACAGGTCGCGGGAACAGTACTCTCACTTAGCACTATTGCAACAGGCTCGTTTACGGTAAAAGAATTGTTCGCAACGCATCCGTTTGTATCCGTTACTGTTAGYGTGTGAACTCCAGCACACAAACCGCTGGCAATTGCAGTTGTTTGGGCAGCAGGATCATCCCATAGATAAATATAAGGAGGTGTGCCGCCAGCTAACGCACCGGAAGCATCTCCATCACATACCCCATTACAAACCGCGTCATTGCCACTCATCGCAATAGCAAGTACCGCAGGTTCTGTAATTTCAATCGAATCAATTGTCACAATTGAATTGTTGTCCGTAACGGTTACCACATACCAATCAGCGCATAAGCCAATAACAATCGGAGTCGTCATTCCGCCAGGTGCCCATGAGTAGATATAGGGCGGAACACCACCGACAACAGTTACATCTGCAGTACCATCGCAGCTTGCATTACAAGTTAGGTTGGTTCCAGTGAGAACCAGGGTAATCGCAGCCGGTTCAGTAATTGTGATGCAATCACCGGCACTACACCCCGCTGCATCTATTATGGTAACACAATGTGTTCCCGCACACAAACCACTAGCGGTTGCTGTTGTTTGAGCAAGTGGATCATCCCACAAATAGGTAAATGGGGCAATACCACCCGTCATTGTTCCCGTTGCCTGACCATCACAGACCAGGAAGCCAGAGGCATTGTTGTCAACAGTTGCCACCGTAACAGCCGGAGGCAGGTCATTTATCACGGCCGCAGCTGTACCTGTGCATCCGTTCGCATCTGTTATAATTACGTTGTAAGTTATTCCGCCAAGCAAATTGATGGCGCAACTATCTGTTTGTGCAAGTGGGTCATCCCATAAATAGGTATATGGAGGTGTTCCGCCCAATGGAGCTGGACAAGCGGAGCCATTTGGYAATCCRCAATATGCATCTACTACAGTCGTAGTGACAGCAATGGCAGCTGCTTCCGTTAATGTTACGCAAGCAGTACTGGTACATGCCTGGTTGTCGGTTACCGTTACACAATATGTTCCCGCATTGACATTGATCAAATCTTCTGATGTRGCACCCGTTGACCACAAGAAATTATAGGGACCTATACCACCACCAGGAGTTAGRTTGGCAATRCCATCACTTCCCCCCGCACARCTGACATTGGTTCCAACTATGGATGAGGTCACTACCGTAGGTTCASMTAAMGTGATGTTGTCSGTYGCTATACACCCATTGTCATCGYTAATAGTCACCGTATANNNTATACCTGCACARAGTGCGGTTCCAGTKGCGGCTGTGCCACCTGTAGGCGTCCATGCATAGRTGTAGGTGCCTGTGCCACCRGATACAGTTACAGTTGCATCCCCATCACAACCTCCGTTGCAGTTRGGGTCATTGCTAGCTAAGATTGCAGCACTGAGAAGCGCWGGTTCTGTAATTGTTACAGAGRYCGAYGCTATACACCCGGCATTRTCAACAACCGTAGCAGTCCAGGTTCCAGCGGGTARGTTAGTCGCGATTGCATTTGTCTGTAAAGCYGGATCGYCCCAYGAATATGCATATGGMRATGTTCCACCAMYKGCCAATACCGTTGCAGATCCAKTGGTGCCTCCATTACATAATACCATTGTGCTSGCRSTAATACTCGCGGTAACTGAAACGGATGTGCTAACCGTTGTATTACCTRCCACAACACAGCCATTTAYATCTGTGACCGTAACATTGTAAGCACCACCAAATAGGGCCAGAGCACAGTTGTTGGTCTGCAGACCYGGATCATCCCAAATGTAATTATAYGGGGCTGAGCCGCCRGCAACCGCAACGCAAACAGAACCATCRGCGAGTCCACAAGTAGCGTYCACYGGGGTAAAGGTTAAAACCATCGSTGCCGGTTCAGTTATTAYCTGACTTGTCACYGCTATACACCCATTGGCATCGGTAATCGTTGCATTGTAAGTTCCTGCACACAAGCCAGAGGCAGTTGTGGTAGTTTGCAAAGCTGGATCATCCCAAACGTAGTTATAAGGTGCTGTGCCTCCTCCTCCAGTTGCTGTTGCATCTCCGGTACAGGCACCGTTACAAAGTACCATCGTTCCCGTCGGTGTGGCCGTTAGTACGGCTGGTTCTGATAGCACAACTGTTGCGATGGCCTGACATGAGTTTGCATCGGTAACAGTTACATTATAGGTACCGGCACAGACTGGTCCTATATCTTCAGTTGTTTGTCCGCTACTCCAGAGATAGCCAAACGGGGCCTGTCCACTGGTCACCGTCAAATTCGCGAAACCATCACAAGCGCCATTGCAACTCACATCACTTCCAACAATTGCTGCTACCGGGTCAGCATAAACAACTACCGTTGTRAATGATACGTCATTRCAGACACCTGATGAATTGGTTACAGTCTGTTGAACAAGGTAGGATCCCGAAGCAGCATAGGTATAACAYGGATTTTCAGCCGYTGAGATTCCTATGCCATCTCCAAAGTCCCAGGCATAAGTCGCAGGAGGTGCGGATCCCAGGTTKGTAAAGCAGAAACTATTKCCAGCRAGACACTGATTGCCATTATAGGAGAAGCCTGCCAACACGGCAGGTCCCGTCAATACTGCTGCACTTCCCACTGCACTGCATCCACTCGCATCTGTAACTGTAACGGTATAAGTTCCAGCACAAAGACTTCCGCAAGAAGAGGTGGTACAGCCATTACTCCAGGCATACGTAAATGGGGGTGTTCCYGTTGGGGCRACGGAAACACTTCCATCACATCCACCATTACAACTTTCATCAACGGCAGYYGTTGGGGCAGTTATAGTTGCCAAGGTCACCGCTAAAGATTGGGTGCCACTACATCCACAGGAATTACAGGCTTGAACCGTAATAGATCCACCTGCTCCAGCTGCAGTTACGTTTATTGAAGTTGTTCCCTGACCAGAATTCAAGGTCCACCCAGCAGGTACCGTCCAGGTATAGGAAGTGGCACCGGMAACWGCGGTGATTGAATAGGTTGTTGTACTACCGGMRCAAACTGAGGTAGGTCCKGAAATTGYACCTGGWGTTGYCGGAGCTGCACCTGGTGTAACCGCYACRCAKGTAAAYCCACTACATCCGCAACCGTTACATGCRCGTACGCAGACATTGCCAGACCCTGCGCCAGCCGTAACAGTTATACTGGTCGTACCTTGGCCCGAGGTAATCGTCCATCCCGGCGGTACGGTCCATTGATAGGAAGTCGCTCCACCTACAGCAGATATCGAATAAGTAACAGAATTGCCCGCACAGGGACTGGTCAAACCTGATATTGACCCCGGAGCAGCTGGAACTGGTGTAGGTGTAACCGCTACGCAATTAAACGCAGAACACCCACAGGAATTACAGGATCTTACGCATACGTTTCCTGATGCTGACCCCACGGTCACGGTTATAGAAGTCGTTCCTTGCCCTCCGGTTATAGYCCATCCAGCRGGAACAGTCCAGGTATACGAAGACGCACCAGAAACCGCAGAAATATTATAGGTTACAGAGGCACCTACACAAGGAGTAGTGGTCCCTGTGATCGCACCCGGAAGTGCAGGTGCACTGATGGGCGTCACCGATAAACAACGTGGAACACTGGAACCACAGGCGTTATTGGCTGTAACACATACGTTACCGGCTGCAGCACCAGCGGTAACAGAGATTGATGTTGTTCCCTGACCTGAGTTGATTGACCAGCCTCCCGGCACCGTCCAGGAATAACTTGTCGCACCACTAACAGCCGGAATTGAGTATGTTTGCGTTGAGCCCACACATGGAYTTGTTGGACCTGCAATGGGTGCCGGCGTTGGCGGGGTTGTCGGCGCATAGGTGATGGTCAATACTACCCTGGCAAGACAGAAGGAGGTCGTGGGAATTACATCCAGCAAGAATGAGTTTGTTCCTCCATATACATAACCAGGAAACCCTCCAGGGCATGGATCTGAACGGCATGTTGACCATGTTTCGCAACTACCACAGGCGCAGTTGGTCCCTCCTGAGGGCCTTGTGCCGATCGTTGTTCCATTTAGGGCTATGAAGAAATTTCCTGCGGAACCACAGGAAACAAAAGATACCGTGGCACAAATTTGTGTTACCACATTRCCCGSSGGTACGCAATCTGTAAAAGTCCTGGGTCCCCAACTTCCGCAAGGTGAACAACTCGGCGGATTACAGGCATAGTTACCGGTTGGCCCACCGCATATATCACACCAGCCTCCCGACCAGTTAAGCGTAACGGCACAGGATGCAGCTTCAGCCTGTTGAGGTGCAAATACCACACTTGAGAACAATAAGAGTGGAAGTATTCGGGTAAAGAACTGTTTGGTAATTGATTTACAACTCATTTGGAATTATATAATATTGCGATTCCTATTTAGTAACGTCGATAAACGAAGGTGCATACCTGAACGATACCTCAGGATTATTTGAATATTGGTCAAGRTCTAKCTTGAGAATTTGCAAAGAGCCGTCCGRGCAATTCCCYTGGATTTCTTTGTTTCCCTTTAGATTTAATTCTCTCGTTTTATCGTTGCGTTCATTCTGAATCCACTGCTTGTCTCCRGTATAAATACCATCTGCCCATTCAATGAGCACATTTTCACTGTTGGTATTGATGAACTTCAGCAGGATTTGTTTTTTTGAATTACAGTTACTCATTCTGTAGAACACTTCAACGCCATTCACATAATTACCCCCTGCAGCGTTGACCATGGCCTTTTGCCATATAACAGCATTACCAGGTTCATCTGGCACCGTAATCTGTTCAACAGACTGTTGCGCTACCAGAATGAGCGATAAGAGTAACATCGGGGCAAAGAGTAAGTACTTTGCRATTCTTGAAAAGTGATTAAGCATCTTTCGGTATTGAGAAGGTATTATTCTTGTAAATTACCTACAATATTAAGCAATATACATCTGAAAATCAAACATRCAAATCCMCAGTTATACACAAATAGACGGGGTTTAACACAATATGGTTTGCTTGTTTGAGAACAAACATCCAATGCCAATCAGGAGAATACTTACTTAATTAGTGTAACGTGACCTATATATTGGTGTTTGAAGCCAATCTTTGAAGAAGTATCCTGTGTTCTGATCATCCATGCATAAACGTCCTGTTGGGCTATGCGTTCGCCCCCATTGGCAACCCCATCCCAGCCTTTGGAAGCATCATCTGTTTCATAGATCAGGTTTCCCCAACGGTCAAAAATAGAGAGGNTAAAGTCAAAATCCGGCCTGTAAATTCCAATTCCGGTKGGGAAAAATATRTCGTTGATGCCATCACCATNTAGGTGTGAAGGCTGAGGTGCCTGGGAGACATGTCGAGGAGGCAAGAATTAGCGTGTCCGCCTTTATTTTATCAAGGTCACATGACCAATATACTGATGCTTTGTYAAAGCSGGATCGACCGTGTTGATCACCCATATGTAAACATCAGCCTGGGCTTGTCGTCTACCACCGTTTGCACGACCATCCCAACCCCGGTCATCATAATCCGTTGATTCATAAATAAGGTCACCCCATCTATCAAATATCAACAATTCATACTTGTCGGGGTTGATGCCAACTCCAACGGGYTGGAAATACTCATTTATYCCATTRCCATTGGGTGTAAAAACATTTGGTGCAAAGAGAATATACTCCTCTATGATCCTTATGTATTCCAGAGAAGTATCAATACATCCCTGGGCATTGGTCACAGATAATACTATCGCATATACACCAGATGAATCGTAAGTATGACTTAAGGAGGATCCTGTACCAAAGCCTGGAACAAATGTATAGCTCGTATCGTTGTCGCCAAACACCCACTCCCAGGCTACCACATCACTTGACGAACCATCTGTAAATTCAATGGTCGGATTTGCTGTTGTCGTTTCGATCGGGTTTGCCGTGAAATTCGCCGTTGGAGCTGATTCCACTGAGGTGATGTAAGTGTCTGAGCAGCCATTGGCTGTAACTGTTAAGCTCACTGTATAAGTTGCAGTACTGGCGTAGTTATGAGGTGGTGGATTTTGGTCAGAAGAAGTAGATGCATCATCAAAATCCCATGACCATGACGAGATTGTTCCTCCATTGACAGTGCTTAAATCTGTGAACTGCGTATAGAATAGATTTGGCAGACATTCGGCTGAAAACAAAGCTATAGGTTTCGGTCCAACGGTAACCAGGACGGCTTCAAATGTGGGGGTTGAGCATCCATCATCTACCGTAACATTGAAAGTTGTAGTGGCGAGAGGACTAACGGATATTGATTGTGTTGTCGAGTTAGCGGGATCATCCCAGATGTAAGTGTAGTTGTAAGGTGGTCCRTCTCCACCTGACGGGTTAACCGAAATAGTGGTCRCGTCACCTTCGCAAATTRTTACAGGGGATACAGATGCAACCAATGCRGGGCCAACCACAATATCAATAAAGTCTGTCGCCGTRCAYCCTGTTGAATCTGTAAGTAGAACGGTATAGGTTCCACTTGTCGGAGTTAGAAGTACAACSGCTGCAGTCGTYGAGGYATTAGGGTCATCCCAKGAATACGTATATGGYCCYTGCCCYCCTGAAGCAGCAGCRTYYAAATTACCHGGCGTTTCACCAAAGCAAAGGGTRGRRGTTCCCGAAACGCTKACGGAAAGTAAGGGTGGATCCACGATAGTAATSGTTTGACTACTATCACATCCAAAYAGGTCMGTAACCGTTACCGAATAWGTACCSGCWCYGAGATTTGTAGCAGTTGAGCTTATTTGCGTTGCGGGATCATCCCAAAGATAGGTAAAGGGGGGAGAGGCACCTGACACAAACACCTCTGCTGTAGCGTCGGCATCGCCTGCACATAATAAATCCGTTCCCTTCAACGAATCAATATCGGGTCCTAAGATCTCAGAGACCGATAAAGGAAGTGTAAATGTGCAACCAAGAGAGTCTRTGATGAGAACATTGTAAGTCTGTGTGACAAGTCCTGTGGCGGTAGCAGTGGTCTGTTGCAGCGGGTCATCCCATAGAAATGTATAGGRGGGTGAGCCACCAAAAGGCGWTACMGWGGCTTCCCCATCRCCGTTTTCGCATTTCTCYGCAACYGTAGAACCTRTGGANCCCAGAAMTGTTGGTTCCRTAATTGGTATKGCAATRATGGTATCGCAGCCRTTGAGRTCCGTTATTGTAACTGAGTAGGTTCCTGCACACAASGCCGTTTCTGTGGAAGATGTKCCRGAGCTGCTCCATAGGTAAGTGTATGGGAAGGTGCCACCAGATACAATAACTGACGCTGTTCCATCACAGGAAGCATTGCAAAGTGCGTCTGATTTCATGGGAACAACAGAGATTTCGATGGGTTCCGTAATAACCAAACTATCAATTGTGGGGCAGCCGTTAACACATTCCTGGAATGAAATGTCGTCCAAACCAAAATCATTTCCACTGGAATTTGTATTCTGATTGATTATGCATATGGTTGCTGAGGTATTTGTTCCTGAATTCCAGGTTTCAAAAAATTGGATCCACGTCCCGGTTGATCCAGGTGCATTGAATACTGTGCCGAACGGTGTATTGTTAACCGAGAATTGTAACACGGCAACGTTGCTGGTATTCATGGAACTTAACCATGTAGAGAATTGATAATTTGTATTTGGATTTACCGTGATTGTTTGACACCAGATTTGYGCCCCAGCYGTAACCGAGCCGTTGACCACCATAAAGTTGCCACTTCCTGTCGTATTATCCACYCCTGTGAAACCACCGTTATAAAATGCTCCACTTGTRCCGACASCAAATCCCCCTKCAGGTCCAAGGCAWCCACCTGAATTACAGAAATAATAAGARCTGGTGAAACCGGAATTGCCTGCAGAAAAGTCTCCGTTGGYAGCCAGCTCAATTCCAGAAGCGGAACAGCTGGCATCAGTCACCGTGACGTAATATGTTCCCTGGCACAGGCCTGTTGCGATATTAGATGTCTGGGCTGGATTTGTACTCCATGAGTAGAAATAAGGAGGTGTTCCACCTCCTGCTGAGGCCGAACCACTTGCGTCGCAAGATTGATAACAATTGGTAGCYCCYCCTGTCATTGTTACCGCTGTAGCCGTGGTGGCTACCACGAAATARGGYCCGGAMGTTGCYGAACAGTTATTGGCATCCGTCACAAGTAGGGTATAGGACCCCGTTCCAACCAGTGTAAGATCAGCCGCCGTACCTACYACAGTGGAAGAACCATCTACCCAGGAATAMGTCAGCGCCCCAGTTCCTCCAGATGCGGTGATGCCTATGATAGATCCATCAGCACCTGTGCAACTCGCGTTGGTTATTACTACGTTAGACGCATCAATAAGTACAGGTGAAGGATCATTGATCGTAACRGTTGTATTCGTGTCRCAACCAAACACATCTGCTACCGTTACAGAGTATACACCKGCGCTGAGCCCAACCGCTGTGGAAGAAGTATTTCCATTTGACCAAAGATAGGTATAGGGAGCATTACCAGAAAGTGCCGTGAATGTAGCTGTTCCAGTGCTGTCCCCCGGACAAGCCGTATTGGTATTGGTCACTGTGAAAGGGAATAAACCTCCTGATCCAACCACCACAGTTTCGATAACTTGGGTTCCACATGTTGCATTRCTCACCGTTACCGWATAGGTTCCGGTACACAGGCCTGAAATATTTGGTGTCGTTGCAAGATTGCTCCATTGATAAGAGAATACRCCATCACCTCCGGCAGCWGTAACGCTGGCYGTACCGTCACATGCAGAGCAGTTTTCATTGGTAGCAGTAGTGGTAGCGGTAAGCGGGCCATATATTTCAACGTACTCCGTGTGTATTGATGGRCAAGAKCCGCTRATACTTGCTGTTATCGCATATACTCCYGGAACRGTATAAGTTTGTGCYGGGGGGTTGTTACCRGTAAAKGTATTYCCATTYCCAAAGGTCCAATCAGGWAYRCCAAGGCTAAGATCYGCTATATTGATCGTGATATTTGAYCCRCAAGTAATACCGGAAGGATTTATCGTGAAATCTGCATTTGGCGCTATTTCGGCAGTCATCCCTGAGCCAAAAACGAAATCTAAACCCGTGGGAAGAGCCGTTGTGTAATTGTCGATTAAAATGGCATAYGTATTTCCGGCKGTAACYGTAATGGGATCRCAATATTCACCRCAYACMGCTTGCATATTGCCACCCGTCGGACACRCYACACAYGAAGTAGTTCCAATCATGCCCACWGGMGCACTTATGGAAGGWGAAAAAAGACCAGCTGTAAAATTGTAGTTGCACGCTACTTCAGYACCAGGACAACCGCTGGTRATATCCCAYAATGACCAGTCCAGTTCAATATCCACGCCGCTKGGTGTGGCTTSCCACTCCAGTGTGCCGCTTTGTACTACCGTAAATTGATACCATAAATCCTGATTACCGGCTCCAGGAAAACAAGTGGAGCTTATTCCTGAGGAAGAGAGAACTGACATGTCCGGGAAATTATAGGTCTGCGTTTTATCACATAAGGGTATTGCACCGGTGCAAGCATTACCTCCTCCTGGGGGAGGGTCGTATGAATCAACACAAAATTGAAAGTCTCCATCCACTCCTCCATTTGAAGCAATCATGATTAGAACCTGGGTGCCAGGAGTAATTCCCCAGCTTGTGCTCAAAGTACTGGTGCCCGTTGTGACATCACATGTTGAAAAAAGGGTATCCACGCATCCTGTGATGTCTATCACTATTTCAGCATTTGTCATTCCATTGGAAGTGATGGTATAGTCATTTTGACCACCCGCCGCAACATAGGTGTACCATACTTCGTTTACCGGATTGGGGTTGCACGAACCGTACATGGTATTATTAGACGTCGCATTTTGTGTTGTTCCATTCACGCAAAGCTGCCCATTCACTAGCGTTAGCGGCGTAGCCGTGGCACAATTATCTGATTGCGCATGCACGTACCCAGTGGTGATCCACAGAGCAAGTACCAGAAGTATTTTAGTCCGTAGGTTCATCCGTAAAAGAATACGAGAATAATTTTATCGGTTCGAAGTCTTTTGCTTCAATCACCTGCCTGGGTAAAATCAAAATTCGTCTACCGGAGCCGTAGGGTATAAATGTTATTTCCGTGTCAGAACGGGCAGCCTCTATTTTCTCTACCAGACTCAACTGATATGATGGTTGCCCTCTACTATCCTTGTGTTGGATTTGGAACGTACCTCTGATTTTCTGATGCAGTTCCGTGAGTTCCCTGACCTTCTCCGGGGAGAGGTCATCCTGGGCTTGAGCGAAGGCAGCAGCAAGAAGAAAAACAACAACAGCTATGACTTTAGTGTAAGTCATTCATCCATAATTTTACATTAGTTATTGCACTAATTTTTTCAAAATTATAGACGTAAATATAGGGCTTAAAGTTGCCAATCACAAAGAGGGTATGGGCAAAATACCCCTGAGGTGATGTTAATAAACAAATTAGGACAATATTGTGGTTATTTCAACAGGGTCACATGGCCCACATATTTGTGAATCTTTTTATCTGGGTCCGTGGTGTGTATCYACCAGATATAAACATCCTCTTGGGCCACTCTTTCCCCATAATTGGCGGTACCGTCCCAGCCAACCTGGTAAGCTGTTGAGAGGTAGTTACCGAAAACGCCTTCCGTTTTGTATATCAGATCCCCCCATCTGTTATAAATGAACATTTCAAAGGTTTCCSCATTGATTCCAATGCCTATGGGGAAGAAATAGTCATTGATTCCRTCYCCATCRGGGGTAAATGTATTGGGAGCAAACAGGGTRTACRTTTCCTTTACCTCAACGGTAAAGTATACCGTGTCACGACAMCCATTGATATCCTCTACRGCGAGCATTACAATATATTTACCCGTGTCAGCRTASGTATGAGWTGGATGTTGTATGGTGTCGGTATTGCTATCTCCGAAGTTCCAGTTCCAGGATATGGGGTTGCCTTGGGTTAGGTCAGTGAATTGTATTGTTGGATCTACGATAATGGCTATTTCCGGTTCAGCGATAAAAGCTGCCATCAGGGAGTTGTTTACAGTTACCACAGCCGTATCAATCTTCTCACACGTACCATCACTTGCCAGGATAATGTAATTTGTAGAAGAAGAAGGAGCAACTGTGATAGTGGGATCCCAACTTAATGTATCGGCTGATATTTGGTCTTCCCACCAGAAGTAGAACAACCCACCAGAGGCGGTTAATGTTACCGATTCACCAGGACAAATACTGGCAGCTGGCGGGGTGAGAACCAGGTCAGGAGTTATTGTAATAAGGACTGTAGCGGTCGCCGTGGCACCACAACTATCTGAGATGGTCACAGTATAAGTAGTGGTGTTTACAGGTTTTACCCATACCGCTGCTCCCGAAGCCACTCCGGGCGTCCAGTCGTAAGTATAAGGTATTGTTCCATCAAATCCTGCTGCCGTTACCAGTGTTGAATCGCCAATACATATTACCGCAGCCCCTCCGGCAATAACCGACACAGGAGTACCCACAGAGATAGCGATTGACTGTGCAGAACCGCCTGGACAAAGGTTGGCATCCAAAACAATCACTGTAAAGACGGTATCCTGGGTAACAGTTATCGTATGCACCGAGTCATTACCGAGTCCGTTGTCCCAGGTGAAGAAATAAGGTAGGGTTCCCCCTGTAGCCGAAGCAGAAATGGTGACGACCTCTCCCGGACATACGACAAGATCAGGACTGACGGTCACTGTTACTGGTGGCGGTTCAGAGATGGTCACAGCTACAATTACCGAACAGGTTGCCAGATCAGTTATTATACAATTATAGTTACCGGCCCCAAGGTTTGTAGCAGCGGAATCAGTTTGAGCCGGAGAAGTATTCCAGAGATATGTATAAGGAGTGGTGCCACCGGAGGCAACGACTGTAGCAGTTCCATCGGTCAATCCGGAACAAGTGACATCCGCACTGGAAAAKAGTGATGCTGTTTGTCCCCCGGAGTTATTGACAATTACAGAATCAACCTGGGTACAGCCACTACCATCCGTGACCGTTACYGTGTATATCCCAATGGGAACACCAGTGACCGTATCGTTTGTATTTCCCCCCGGCAGCCATGTATAACTATAGGTTCCGGTACCTCCGGAGGCGGTAACAATTGCAGAGCCATCACTAACCCCACAAGCAGCAGGTATAGAAGACAAGCCCAATACAATCGGCAATGGCTCGGTTATACTAACTGAATCTACTTTCGAACAACCATTGGCATCTGTCACCAGAACAGCATATGTACCCGCACCCAAATTTGAGATTATTGGTCCCGTTTCGCCATTTGGACTCCATAAATAAGTAAATGAGCCTGTTCCCCCGGAGGCAAACACTGTTGCTGATCCATCGGGGTTCCCCGCACAGCTGATCATATTATTGGTCACGGAMAGTACAATATCCGGAGGTGAACTGATCAATACCGAAGCTGTGGAAATACACCCWCCGGCATCTGTTAYAGTTACCGTATAGGTTCCMGGCCCCAGACCCGTAGCGGTTGTATCGTTTCCACCACTGGGTGACCATGCATAAGTCAATGGAGCTGTGCCCCCGAAAGTTGCAACTGTTGCGGTGCCATCGTTTACTGAGAAGCACGAAGCATTTGTTGTACTGGATATTGCGGACGAAGGTCCACCAGAATTCACGACTACTATGCTATCCGCAATTGTGCAAGCATTTGAATCCGTCACCGTCAGGGTATACGTTCCGGCAATTAGGTTTATTTCTGTACTGCTGGTTCCTCCGGAGGGAGACCAAGCATAAGTATAGCTTCCTGATCCGCCCGTCACCGTGGCGCTCGCACTTCCGTCTGGCAAACCACATGAGGCAGGGGTACTGCCTAAGTTCATCGACAGTGCAATAGGTTCGGTAATGGTCACTATCSARATYGAAGTGCACCCYGATGTGTCGGTGACTGAAACATTGWAKGTWYCKKWWCCSARYCCRAKKGCYRYWKYRTTKGTTTGYGMYMYWGRRTCGCTCCAYRKRTAKRYATASGGKGGTGCTCCCCCAGTTGCATTTACAGTKGCCGTACCATTATCAGCGCCATTACAAGATATATYGGTGAAGCTCGATGTRAGCGTTGGACCACCAAKGCTRTTAAYRAACGTTGATACCGATTCCSCACAACCACTTGCATCYGTAATTGTAACCGAGTAAACTCCGGCTACMAGKCCGGTATCTGTAGATGTTGTTTGCCCATTGGACCATAGGTAAGTAAARGGWGCWGTWCCWCCDGAWAKYGWYACTGTSGCMGARCCATCAGCWGCGCCACAGTTTTCGTCAATCGTACTTATTGATGGCCCCATCCCCRCGGGYTCTGTGACCAAAACGGATGCACTTTGKGTGCAGTTGTTGTTATCYGTAATCGTTACWAYATAAACGCCRGCRGATAAACCWRTCGCTGCGGAAGTAAGTTGTCCGCYAGACCAGTTATATTGATAGGGACTGGCACCACCACCKGGTGTAGCTGAAGCGGATCCATCRCTYGCGCCRTTRCAGGAAACAGYKGTAGAATCCATGAYGATGCTCAGRGCTGCCGGCTCRTTGATAACGRCTGATCCAATTGCCGTGCACCCATTTGCGTCTGTTATGGTTATGGAATAGGCTCCAGCACAAAGACCAGTTGCCGTTTGGGWGGTTTGGTTTCCTGCGCCACTGTCCCACTGATATGAATAAGGTGCTGTTCCATCCGTTGAAGTAGCGGTTGACGAGCCGTCGCAAGATGCATTGCACARGGCATTATTTGCACTTGTTGAAACYGTAATAGGAATCGCRGCATTAATTACAATCGTTGCCGTATCCATGCATCCTATAGCATCKGTAATAGTTACCRYATATGTACCACTKGGTATRCCTGTAGCAATTTGACCTGTTTGGGCAGGACTTGTATTCCAATTGTAAGAATACGGAGATGCGCCGCCAACTGTGGTGACTGTWGCCGAACCATCATTTCCMATGCAGGTTTCATTCGTSCCTGATATGGTTGAAGAAAGATTGCACGGTGAGCATTGAGGAATCCCACTCATTGTTGTGATCACAAGTGGACTCAATGGGTTTTCATATACCTGGATTGGGACTGTCCCNNNGGGTGAGGCTGTGGCRGTTGTAGCATACGTTTGCCATACKGTGACGGTCTGAACACAGCCYGGTGGAAATCCACTGCAATTATTAGGCGGGATACATGTACTGCAATCCTGGATCGTGACTTCCTCTTGCCAGGTATAAGGTCCGGTGCCTCCGGATACCGTTAAGTCTCCATTTGGYTCCTGGCACACKGTYAGAGGTGCGCAAGCGCTWACGGTAATTGACAGTGAATCACTACCACAGCTCAGGGTGTATGCAATAGTCCAGGTGCCCACCCCTGCARCGCCYGGATCAAATGTTCCATTCGCAGGGTCCGTTATTCCCKGTCCACTCCAGGTTCCGCCWGGAGACGATGATATCAGATTGGTTGCTGGATCSGAAGYACAAAACGGCCCGTCAGGGCAAACATTGGCRTTGCAACACGCCAGCACCTGAGGTTCACATGACGACATATTGATAGATTCGACATAACCAGTCCTTGAAGTACTGGCCGAAGTWCCGGTYGCACCACAAATGATAATATCCATGTCCCTATCCCTCTACCGGTCCTGTCGACTTTGCAGATGACCTTATCCCCAAAGACTTAAGTTTTCGGTGCAATGCAGATCTTTCCATGCCAACAAATGTGGCCGTACGCGAAATATTACCACCAAATCTCTCAATTTGCACCCGTAAATACTCACGTTCAAAATGCTCACGGGCATCACGTAACGGCAGCGAAACAATTTTGTCACTATCTTGAGCACCCGTTGTATGGCGGACTACAGATACTTCTTCCGGTAGGGACTTAAGTGTAATTGGTTCTCCTGGGTCACCGCTAGCCAAAATCAGCAAACGCTCAACATTGTTTTTCAATTGCCGCACATTTCCTGGCCAGTCATGTGCTTGTAAAGCAGCCATTGCATCATCGCCAACGCTCCGAATTGGCAACCCAGTTGAAGCCGTCAGTTTATCAATAAAATAAGCTACAAGCTCTGGTATGTCTTCCCGACGATCCATCAGCGCCGGAGCCGCTAAAGGCATAACATTTAGACGGTGATACAGATCTTCACGAAAATTGCCAAATTTTGTTTCTTTCTCTAAATCCCTAGA